>JASFSB010000278.1:0-4104 GCA_050114615.1 Gammaproteobacteria bacterium | reverse complement strand
CTGCTGACCGAGGAAAACTGGCACAGTCGTGTGCGGCGGGGCTATGCTCGCGGCGACGTACCTGTCCTCTACGTCGACAATATCAAGCGTTATTATCAGTTACTGCAATGGCTCGACGACTCGCGGCCTCAAAACTCGGAAGTGCTCGCAATCGACCGGCGCAGCAAAGACGAAACCGATGTGCTCATCGAACGTGGCGCGGCCGAGCAACTCGACGACGTTGAACTGGCCACGACGACAGAACCGGAATTCAGCGTCGACTCTGAAAAAAATCTTTGAGCAGTTCCGCGCTTTCGTCGGCGAGTATTCCTGAATCGACTTCGATCCGGTGATTCATGCCCGGTGCGTTGAGCACATCGATCGCACCGCCACAAGCGCCTGACTTCGGATCCGCGGCGGCATAAACCAGTCGTTGGATCCGCGCGTGAACCATCGCCGCAGCGCACATTGCGCACGGCTCGAGCGTGACATAAAGCGTACAGCCGGGCAGACGATAATTCCGAGATGCAACGCCGGCTTGTCGCAGCGCAAGCACTTCGGCATGTGCGGTGGGATCGTTGAGTGCAATCGGGCCATTTGCGGCTTCGGCGATCACTTCGCCTGCCGCGTTGACGATGATTGCCCCGACCGGCACCTCACCCTGTGCTTCGGCAGCGGACGCCAGCTCGAGTGCGTGGCACATATGCGCCCCATCGGCTTCCACGCTATTGCTCACTCCCACTCGATAGTGGCAGGCGGCTTCCCGGATATGTCGTACGTCACACGGGAAATTCCGGGAATCTCGTTGATGATGCGCCGCGATACATGATCCAGAAACTCGTACGGCAGCCGCGCCCAGCGGGCCGTCATGAAATCCACAGTCTCGACGGCACGCAGTGCGATGACGTAGTCGTAACGGCGGCCGTCTCCCATGACACCGACAGACTTCACCGGCAGAAACACTGCGAATGCCTGGCTGACCTGATCGTAGAGCCCGGCTTTGTGCAATTCGCTGATAAAAACGTCGTCAGCGCGTCGCAGCAAATCCGCGTACTCCTTCTCGACTGCGCCCAGTATTCGCACACCGAGACCCGGCCCTGGGAACGGATGCCGACCGATCATTTCTGCGGGCAGGCCGAGTTCAGCTCCGATTCGTCTGACTTCGTCTTTGAACAGATCACGCAGAGGTTCAATGAGCTTCAGATGCATGCGTTCGGGCAGGCCACCGACGTTGTGGTGTGATTTGATCACGTGCGCCTTGCCGGTCTTCGCGCCGGCCGACTCGATGACGTCCGGATAGATGGTTCCCTGCGCAAGCCAGCGCACATCGTCGATCCTCGCTGCGTGTTCCTCGAAGACCTCGATAAAAACGCGGCCGATGATCTTACGCTTCTCCTCAGGATCATCGACTCCGTGCAGCGCAGAGAGAAACTGATCCTCAGCATTGGCACGAATGACGTTAACGCCGAGATTCTTCGCGAACACTTCCATGACCTGATCGCCCTCGTTGAGACGCAGAAGGCCGTTGTCAACGAATACGCAAATGAGCTGATCGCCAATCGCCTCATGCAGCAGAGCAGCCACGACGGATGAATCCACACCGCCGGACAGGCCCAGCAGCACGCGGTCCTGCCCCACTTCCGCACGAATGCGAGTGACGTGTTCAGCAATGATGTTCTGCGAGGTCCAGTCACCGCTGCAGCCGCAGATATCGATCGCGAATCGCTGCAGAATATCGAGGCCATGATCGGTGTGGGTCACTTCCGGATGGAACTGCAGACCGTACATCCGCCGGCGCTGGTCAGCCATTGCTGCCAGTGGCGCGTTGGCCGATGAGGCGATCGGCTCGAATCCCGGCGGCAATGCGGCGACGCGATCGCCATGGCTCATCCATACGCGCAGCCTGCCGTCGGCGTCGCCGAGCCCGCGCAGCAGTCCGTCCGTGTCGCTGAGCGACACTTCCGCATAACCGAACTCGCGATGCGAAGAGACCTCGACCGCGCCGCCGAGCTTGTCCGCAAGGGCCTGCATGCCATAACAGATCCCGAGTATCGGCACACCGGCGTCGATCACTGCATCGTCGACCCGTGGCGTATCCGTGCCGGCAACCGACTCAGGGCCACCGGAGAGGATGATGCCCTGTGGCGCGAATTCCCTGATGAACGAGGCATCGACATCGAACGGGTGAATCTCGCTGTAGACGCCGACTTCCCGCACTCGGCGGGCAATGAGCTGCGTGTACTGCGAGCCGAAATCGAGTATGAGAATGCGCGCGTGATCCGGCACCGCAGCCGGTAGCTTCTGAACCACCATTAGTTAACTTGTACGATAATTTGGAGCTTCTTTCGTGATTGCCACGTCATGCACGTGACTCTCACGCCGACCGGCACCCGTAATCCTGACAAATTCGGGCCGGGAGCGCATATCTTCGATGTTTCCACAACCGGTATAACCCATTGCGGCTCGTACACCGCCGATCAGCTGATGCACGATTGCGACCAGGCTGCCCTTGTAAGGCACGCGGCCTTCGATACCTTCCGGCACGAGCTTCTCGATCTCTTCGGCTGCGTCCTGGAAATAACGATCGGAGGATCCATGCCGCTGCGACATCGCGCCGAGCGAACCCATTCCGCGATACGACTTGTACGAGCGACCCTGATACAGCTCGACCTCCCCTGGGGATTCCTCGGTCCCGGCGAAAAGACTGCCAATCATGACGCAATGAGCGCCGGCGACGAGCGCCTTCGCGATGTCGCCGGAGTAGCGAATGCCGCCGTCCGAGATGAGCGGCACATCGGTATCGGCAATCGCCGAGCTGACTTCCGCGACCGCGGTCACCTGAGGAACGCCAACGCCCGCCACGACGCGGGTCGTGCAGATCGATCCCGGTCCAATTCCAACTTTCACACCGTCGACGCCCGCATCGATCAGCGCGCGTGCCGCGTTACCGGTAACGATGTTCCCGGCAATGAGCTGCACATCAGGTTGCGCGGCTTTGATTTCCTTCACCCGATCGATGACGCCTCGTGAAAACCCGTGCGCGGTGTCCACGATGATGACATCGACGCCGGCATCGACCAGCGCCTCGACTCGCTCGTTGGTATCGATGCCGGTGCCAACCGCTGCACCGACGCGCAAAGCGCCACGCTCGTCTTTGCAGGCGAACGGATAATCGGTGGCTTTCTGGAAGTCTTTCGCGGTAATCATTCCGCGCAGTTTGAAGTCCTCATCGACGACGAGCACTTTCTCGATTCGATGCCGGTGCAGCAGGCCGAGTACTTCGTCTTTGGCAGCACCCTCGCGCACGGTTACGAGACGCTCCTTGGGGGTCATGACAGAAGCGACGGGCGCCTCGTATTGTGTTTCGAAGCGCAGATCACGATTCGTGACGATCCCGACCAGATCCTCGCCTTCCACCACAGGCATACCCGAAAAGCCTTTCGCCCGAGTGAGGCTCAGAACCTCCTGAATCGTCGCATCCGGACTGACAGTAATCGGATCTGAGACGACGCCGCTTTCGAATTTCTTCACGGCCCGTACCTGGCGTGCCTGTTCTTCAGGCGGCATGTTTTTGTGAATGATGCCGATGCCGCCTTCCTGCGCCAGCGCGATAGCGAGCCGCGCCTCGGTCACCGTATCCATGGCCGCCGAAACGATGGGTATATTGAGACTCAGGCCACGCGTGATGCGGGTCTGAAGGTCTACTTCACGGGGCAGGATATCGGAGTATGCGGGCTGCAGAAGGACATCGTCGAAAGTCAGCGCCTCACGAATGATTCGCATGTATGCCTCCGGCGTTTCCAAAACAGAATTCTACTCGCGTGACCGGCAACGGTAAATGGGCTGTCGCGGCAACGCCTGCCGTATACTCGATCGCCATGACGACGGAGAACCCGCAACTGCCGTTCGCCGAGCAGCGCACGGTATATACCGTTTCGGCGCTCAATCATGAGGCCCGCGACATCATCGAGGCAGCATTCGGGACGGTGTGGGTCGAAGGTGAGGTTTCGAACCTCGCCAGACCCGCGTCCGGGCACATGTACTGGTCCCTGAAGGATGAACATGCACAGGTTCGCTGCGCGATGTTTCGCCAATACGCCCGTCGCGCGGCTGCGCTGATCGACA
>JASFSB010000277.1:0-4106 GCA_050114615.1 Gammaproteobacteria bacterium | reverse complement strand
GCCCGGCCGGCACAACGTCGACCTGGTGCCAGCCGCTGCTGAGATAGCGTTCGGCGGCCTGACGCACGTCTTCGCGCGTCGCCGAGTTTATCCATTCGAGGTACTGCTCGATGAACAACGGATTGCCGGCGTACAGCTCGCCCTCGGCCAGAATCGTCGCTTTGCCGGCAAAACCGCCGACCCGTTCCAATCCGCGTACCGTGGCGGCGTTAATGCCAGTGACGATACGCTCGAGCTCGTCTTCCGTGGGTCCGTCTTCGATGAATTCCGCAATGACGCGATCCATTGCCTCGGTCGCGACTTCGGCGGGCTCATCGGGGTTTAGCGTAACCGACAAATCGAACACGCTTGCAAGTTCAAAGCCGCTGACGCTGGCGTTGACGGATGTGGCAACCTGATTGTTGTACACGAGATCGAGATAAAGCCGCGAATTACGTCCGCGCGTCAGCACCGCAGCAGCGATGTCCAGCAGGGCGCGCTCGCGCGTGTCACGTGGCGGGACGGCCCAGGCTCGATTCGCCAGCACGGCCGGCACCTCGTCGAACTGGACTTCATGTGTGTTCATGGATCGCTCCGGGACCCAGACCTCCATCGTGTCGACCTCGGGGCCGGCCGGAATATCGCCGAAGAACCGTTCCACCTTCTCGCGCGCTGTCTCGACGTCGATGTCGCCGGCTATCGACAGCACGGCGTTGTTCGGCCCGTAGTAGTCACGAAACCACTGATGTACCTGCTCGAGCGATGCGGCATCCAGATCTTCCATCGACCCGATGGTCGAATGCCGATACGGATGCCCGAGCGGGAACAGGCCTTCGTACAGGTTGTAGTTCACTCGACCGTAGGGCTGGTTGTCGCCCTGACGCTTTTCGTTTTGAACGACCCCACGTTGATTGTCGAGTTTCTCCTGAGTCACGGCGCCGAGCAGATGTCCCATTCGGTCAGATTCCATCCAAAGGACGAGGTCGAGGGCGGGCGTCGGAACGGTCTGGAAGTAGTTCGTGCGATCCAGCCATGTCGTACCGTTCAGTCCGGTTGCGCCGACCTGCTGCAACGGCAGAAACCACTCGCCGTCATAATTTTCGGTCCCGTTGAACATCAGGTGTTCAAACAAGTGCGCAAATCCCGTCTGACCCTCGGGTTCGTTCTTCGAGCCGACGTGATACCAGATCGAAACGGCGACGATCGGCGCTTTGCGGTCCTCATGCACGATGACGGTCAGGCCATTGTCCAGCGTGAATTTCTCGTAGTTCAGGCTGAGCGCCGGGGTCTGCGCCGCGGCTGCTGCGCACAGCAGCGCGAGTACGGGGATCAAACCGGGCGTGCGATAGGACTTGCGCATTGATAGTTCTCCGCGAGGGCTCAATAGGGCGTCCGGTAGTGTAATTCATCCTCCGGGAATGCCGCATCGGAGAGTGCCGTAACGCAGCGTCACCCGACGACGATCGTCGCTGACACGCCCGGTTACGGTGTCGTGTCGGGCAGCGTGCCGCTCGAGTTGCCGGAGGGTTTGCTCCTAATCGTGGCGGAGAGGGGTGGGGCCTGTGTGCGGCGCACTACTCCGGAGCGGGAATCGGCAGCAGTACAAGGTCTGGTGCAACGGCGTTGTTCGCCATGCGGATCGCCTGCCGGATCGAATTGCGGTGCTCGGTGCCGAGCGCTACGAACACTCTTTGTTCCGGGTCCCAGGCGCCGACCTGTTCGAGGTCCTGCGTCTGATACAGCAGCGCCACACGCCCGACCTGCAGAAAATCGACATCGCGGGACGTGCCGCCAATGTCGAGGGTCCCCGTATACGCGCTGACTGCCCGGCCATACTCGTTCTCGACTTCCCAGGCTTCGAGGACACGACGAAACTTCTCCGCATCGGATACGGTGGCGTCTTCGACCAGATTACGCATCGCTGCAACCCGGTCAGCACGCTCGTCTTCCTGGAAGGGGATATCGAGCTCGACGAATTCCTCGAGACCATCCACCATGCGCTCAATCAGCGGCGGGACGAGACGTTCCAGGTCAGGGACCTGGCCGATTGAGCCCTGCAGCTCGGTGATCCGCCGCTGCTGGGTCTCTATCTGGCGCTGCAGCAGCGCATTGTAGGCCTGCAGGGCCTGGGTCTCGCGCAGCAGCTCGTCGAATTCTGCAACCGGATCATCCTGTGCCGCTGCCTGTCCGCCGCCGATCAACACCATCATGGCGACTGACAGTCCCTGAGTGATTTTTCGCATGCTTTCTTTCTCCCTGTCGCGCAGGCTCGTGCCGGCACGAAAAACCGGCGCCAAACGCCCCCACAACCCGCGCTCGCGAGCCGCTCGTCTGATTTGAGATAGAATCTTAATAGATCTGCGACTCGACGAGAATCCCCTGGGGGCGATTGTATGGTCCGATTACCTGCCGGGGCAGCCGGGCCCGGTCCTTTGTTATGGCTGACAGCCGCCTTATCGTTCGCCGGCACCGCGTTCGCGCATGGCATCGAGGGCGCGGATCAGGAGTTCCTGCTCACCAACGTCGGCCCCAACGTCGGTCCATATCTGTATCTGGGGGCGAAACACATGGTGACCGGCTACGATCACCTGCTGTTTCTGGCCGGCGTCATTTTCTTCCTGTACAGGCTCCGCGACGTCGCCCTCTATGTCACTTTGTTTGCGGTGGGTCACAGTACGACGCTGCTCGTCGGCGTCCTCGGCGGCCTGCACGTGAATGCGTATATCGTTGATGCGATTATCGGTTTTTCGGTGGTCTACAAGGCTTTCGAGAACCTCGACGGCTTCAGCAGCCTGGGGTTTCAGCCGGATACCCGCATTGCGGTTTTCGTATTCGGCCTGTTCCACGGCTTCGGGCTCGCGACCAAGCTGCAGGATCTCGCGATTTCACCTGACGGGCTCGTCACGAACATGATTTCATTCAACGTCGGCGTTGAAATCGGTCAGTTCATCGCGCTGGCCCTGATACTGATGGCGTTCAACCTCTGGCGCAGCACGGGCAGTTTCCTGCGGCACGCGCGGCTGAGCAATATGTGTCTGATGTGTGCCGGATTCCTGTTGATGGGCTATCAGATATCAGGATTCTTCCTCGCCTGATCTGTCGTGAAATGGCGACGGTTCGCGTCGCTGCAGATTCTGGAATTAAGGTTGCGTTAACGGCAAAGCCTGAATACTCCGGTTCCGTTTGCACTCACTCCAAGGGGACTTCCATGAAGCTAAAGCAGCCTATTGCTTTGATTCTCATGAGTTTTATATTTTCTGGCGCGGCATTCGGGCAAAGCGCTTCCGAGCAGCGGCGTCAGGAGATCGACCTGAATGCTTCCCAAACGCTCGAAGAGCTGTTTGGTCAGCGCGGCAATGCGCGGCAACTTTATGAGCAGGCCGCCGGTTACGCGGTGTTTGCCGCGACCAAAGCTGGTTTCGTCGTCTCGGGTGGCCGCGGCACCGGGGTGGTCGTCAACAAGCAAACCGGCGGAAGAACGTACATGCGCATGATTACCGGTGGCGTCGGACTCGGCATCGGGGCACAGACGTATGATTTGATATTGTTTTTCCAGACCGATGCGCGTCTGAACGAATTTCTCAATGGCAGCTGGGATGCCAATACCTCTGCGCAGGCGGCTGCCGGCAACGAGGGCGTAGGTGTGGCCTCGACGTTTGTCGATGGTGTGGCGGTGTATCAGCTCACTGATAAAGGTCTGATGGCGTGGGCCGATGTGTCCGGCACGCGGTTCCGCGTTGTGAGCGACCTCAACTAAAAATCTGCCGCAGTTCGACTTCTTTGGGCAGGGTGGCGATCGCGCGGCCCTGCCCGAGTTTTATCTGTGCTAAATTCGGCGGCTGACACCCGGGCTAGGTGGCAGAGTGGTGATGCAGCGGCCTGCAAAGCCGCGTACACCGGTTCGATTCCGGTCCTAGCCTCCATCCGCGGAATGAATCATGACGAAGATCGACCGTAAAGCGCCGGCTTTCATCGTCGGGGCGCTACTGAGCCTGGCCGGCGGTGCAACTGCCGCGCAGTCTTCCATTCTCGCAACGATTCCGGATCCTGCCGCACCTTCGCAGCTGCGCTCGCAGCCGGCCGAAACCACGGCAGCGGCTGCGGTCGATCCGCAATGGTCGGTGCCG
>JASFSB010000276.1:0-4119 GCA_050114615.1 Gammaproteobacteria bacterium | reverse complement strand
TGTAACGTCGACGAACTGAACCCCGAGCACGTTGTGAATCGTCAGTCCGTACTTCAGGCAATGTACGCCGCCGGAATTCTCGGCGATGTTGCCGCCAATCGAGCAGGCGATCTGTGATGACGGATCGGGTCCATAGAACAGCCCGTATTCGGCCGCCGCTTCGGAAATCGCCAGATTGCGCACACCGGGTTGAACGCGTGCGACACGCGCCAGCGGGTCGATCTCGACAATCCGGTCGAGTCGCGACAACCCGAGTATGACCGCGCCGTTCGACGGCATGGCGCCGGCGCACAGGCCGGTCCCGGCGCCGCGCGCCACGACAGGTACGCCGCGCGCGTTGCAGATGCGCATGACTTTCTGAACCTGCTCCACTGTGCCTGGCAGCACCACGAGATCCGGGAGGCTGCGATACATCGTCAGGCCATCGCATTCGAACGGCTTTCGAGTCTCGGCGTCTTCGACCACGTATCCCGGATCGATGAATTCCCTGAATGTATCGGCAAGACTCATTGCTTGAGGCGATACCCCGTTTTGAACATCCAGCGGATCGTCGTCAGGCAGATAAGCATGAATGCCGCGGTCATCGTGAGACTGATTCCGACTGCAACGTCGGAAATCTCGTAAAAGCTCCACCTGAATCCGCTGACAAGGTAAACCACGGGATTGAACAGCGTAATCGTCTGCCATACGGGCGGCAGCATGTCGATCGAGTAGAAGCTGCCACCCAGAAACGTCAGCGGCGTCACGACGAGCAACGGTACGATCTGCAGTTTCTCGAACGTGTCGGCCCAGATTCCGATGATGAAGCCGAGCAGACTGAACGTTACGGATGTGAGGATCAGAAACATGATCATCCATAGTGGGTGGCGCACCTCTATCGGCACGAAAACCGTGGACGTAGCCAGAATAATCGCTCCCAGCAGCACAGACTTCGTTGCCGCGGCGCCGACGTAGCCGAGAACGATTTCCATCGCCGAGATCGGTGCGGACAGAATTTCGTAAATCGTTCCGGTGAAACGCGGAAAGTAGATGCCGAAGGCTGCATTCGACACGCTTTGTGTCAGCAGCATCAGCATGATCAGTCCGGGAACGATGAATGAGCCGTAACCGACGCCATCGATATCGGTCATTCTTGAACCGATCGCGCCGCCGAATACGACGAAGTACAGTGACGTCGAAAGTACCGGCGCAACGAGGCTTTGCAGTACCGTCCGCCAGGTACGGGCCATCTCGAAGAGATAAATGGCTTTGACGCCGTACCAGTTCATTTGGGTCGTTTCACCAGGTTTACGAATATCTCCTCCAGCGAACTCTGCGTCGTCTCGAGGTCCTTGAATCGGATGTCGTGCTCAGCCAGCTTGCCGAGTAATTGCGTGATTCCTGTTCGCTCGCGCGCCGTGTCGTACGTGTATGTCAGACTCATTCCGTCGTCACTGAGTTCCAGCGCATATGTCGACAGATCAGCCGGAATTTCGCTCAGCGAATCGTGCAGCTGCAGCGTCATTTGTTTCTGGCCGAGCTGTTTCATCAACGATTGGGTTTCCTGAACCAGGATTACCTCGCCGTTGTTGATGACACCGACACGGTCGGCCATCTCTTCGGCTTCTTCAATATAGTGCGTAGTGAGAATGATCGTGACGCCGGAGTCCCGCAATTCACGAACGACTGTCCACATTTCCTTGCGGAGTTCGACATCGACACCGGCTGTCGGTTCGTCCAGAAACAACACCTGAGGCTCATGCGAAAGGGCTTTCGCGATCAGCACGCGGCGTTTCATGCCGCCCGACAGCATTCTGATTTTTGCGTCCTTCTTTTCCCACAGCGCAAGCGAGCGCAACGTCTTTTCTATATGCTCCGGCTTGCGTGGCTTGCCGAAGAGTCCGCGGCTGAAACATGTTGTGTCCCACACTGTTTCGAACGCATCGGTGGTCAGTTCCTGCGGGACAAGGCCGATCAGGCTGCGCGCCTTGCGAAAATCCCGACCAATGTCGTGGCCGGCTACGTGCACGCTGCCTCCCGTCGCATTGACGATGCCGCAAACGATGCTGATCAGCGTCGTTTTCCCTGCTCCGTTAGGGCCCAGCAATGCGAAAATCTCGCCCTTGCATATCTCGAGATCGATGCTCCTGAGTGCCTGAAACCCGCCATCGTAGGTCTTGCTGAGCTGCTGTATGGAGATTATCGGGGACACGACACAAGGAGATTAACGAGCATCGGCGGATTGTACAGATCCTGGCGGATACCGGCACCCGCTGCGAACGACTGTACGGCGGTGTTTCGGAGCGCCCGGAAGTCAGGTAGTCTCTGCGCTCCCGCTCGACGTGACGTTTCCTGAACCTACGCATGCAACTCAATGACACACCGGCAGGTTACGGCTGGATATCGATCATTCTTCACTGGCTTACCGCGATCGTCATTATCGTTTTATTGTTCGCCGGCAGCTCGATTGCTGCCACTGATCCGGTGGAGCGCGCAGCGGCACTGAATTTTCATACCTCTGTTGGCGTTTCATGCTATTTGCTGCTCTGGGCGCGAATTCTCTGGCGCGTCGTCGTCGGACATCCTGCCCCTAACGAGCGGCAGCGGGGGTTGTTCTTCAAACTCGGTAAGTGGATACACTACATCCTGCTGGTCGCGCTCGGCTGTATGCTGCTGAGCGGCCCTGCCATGGCCTGGGCAAGTGGAACGGACATCGTCGTGTTCGACTGGTTCGTGATCCCTGCGGCGATCGATCCGCTGTTTACGGTTCGGGATGCGTTACATATCGTGCATCGCAGCTGCGCCATCGTCATGTTCATTGGCATCGTTTTGCATTTAGGGGGCGTGTATAAGCACACGGCGTTCAATCACGATGGCACTTTCACGAGAATAATCCTGCCATCGAAGGAGTAAGCGATATGGAATACCTGTGGATCGTAACGTTGCTTGCGGCCGCTGAGTTCGCGACCTTCGGCGCGCTGGTGGGGGCGGCACGTGCGAAAGGCGGGGTCAAAGCGCCGGCAGTTTCAGGTGACGAGCTCTTCGAGCGCCGTTTCCGGGTGCATTACAATACGCTCGAGCAGCTTGTCGTCTTCTATCCCGGGCTTTGGTCCTTCGGGCTGTTCATCAATGCGCCTGTCGCAGCTGTGCTCGGCTTGGTTTATCTGATCGGCAGAATCGTCTATTTTCGCCAGTACACCCGAAATCCGGAATCTCGCGGGCCGGGTTTTGCCCTGTCCGCGCTGCCGAGCTATGCCCTGCTGCTGGGCGGATTGATCGGCGCGGTCATGCAGCTCACTGGCTGAAGTGTGGTTAAAGGCTCAGATCGAGTGTCATCTGAACGCGAAACAATCGCTCTGTGGCTGATCGCGGTACCGAGTACAGACGGTCCCAGAGGTCACGCTCGGAGTTGATCTCGAGCCATTCGAACGACGCTTTGAATCGTTCGCCCGGCGTGAAGCGATATGAAAGCGTGAGCGCGTCACCATCATCCGGTTGCGGGATGAAGCCGGAGTCCGGTCGCCTGATCGCAAACGTTTCATAGCGCAGTGACGCTCGATGCCTCATGCCAAACTGTCGTGTGAGCAGCACAAACGCCGAATCGAAATGATCGACGACCAGATTACCGGAACCGGCGATCGTATTGTCCTGCAAAGCGCCTGATATCCAGCCGGTGTCGCCGCTCATCCATTGCGCAATGAGGCCTACCTGCCGGGGGAGTTCAGCCTGCAGGCTGGCGCTCCAGAAGCGCGTATTCCAGCCCCATTGCTGGTCAGAAAAAGACCACGGGTCCCCGCGGTTGTCGTAGCCGCCGAACTGCGCGCGGATTCGGCTGGCAAACTGCCACTCGATGCCTGCATAGAAACCCGGCTGCGAGTCGGTTTCGACGAACGGCGCGACCGTTTGATCGACCAGGTAAGTGCCATCGGCGTCGCGCGCAAGTATCGGCGGAATCGTGAGCCGATCCCCGAGGCGCGTCTGGCGGTCATGAATCGACCAGCCGCGCCAGAACAACAACGTCGCGGCCGGGTCGTTGCCCCAGAATGCCGAAGCGAAGACGTTCAGCTGATGAGGCGACGTCATGCCGCCGATTTTGCGCGACATGGACCACTCGATTCCAACTTGTCTGATCTCTTCACC
>JASFSB010000275.1:0-4151 GCA_050114615.1 Gammaproteobacteria bacterium | reverse complement strand
AGCGCCGCTCAGTCGCTCGAAGCTGGTCAGTTCGGTGTCCGTCTGGCCTGCACCGAGCTCGACGAAGAAGCCCTCGGTTATGTGATATGCGAATCTGAGACCCGCTACCGTGTTGACGCCAAAGTCCTCGACGCTCATCTGGCCGACATAGAATCCGACCTCGAAATCCTCCGTGTCGATCTCGGCAGGATCGATCACTCTGCGCTCGACCTCGGGCTCGATGACCGGAATCTGCTCCTGGGTATCATCGGCCTGCAGGTTGCGACGCCCGCCGCAGGCACTGAGTGACACCAGCAGCGCGCCACTCAGAAGAAGAACGAGAAACCTGCTTTCCATTCTCTGATTTCCTCATTGTCATCGCGGCTCGTGAATGCCACGTAAGTCCTGTACTCGGTGCGAAATACGAAGCGCCGAGTGAGATAGACACGAAATCCTGCGCCGGCGAGCGCCATTGAATCGCGCCGATCGAGCGTATCGACGAGCGTTGCCTTTGGCTCCGTCCGAATGGCGCCACCACCCAACGTGAAGAACGGGGACCAGCGTTTCTCCGGAAACATCAGATGCAATACGTTGAAGCTGAACATCTGGCTGTCCGAGAATCTGCCCAGAGCCTGTGCCAGGCTCAGTTCCAGCGACAGGTTTTCGGACAACGAGAACCCGCCAAACGTCGAAATGACGTTGGCGCCGCCGAAATCGCCATACAGCGCGCCGACTTCCCAGCGCCGTCCGCGATAATCCCCGAGAGACAGGCCGGGGATATCGAATGCCTCACCTTCGAGGTCGAAGGTGCGCTGCAGCTGATCGAGGTGAACCCAGCCCTCCTGACCACGCACGACGCGTATCTGAAACCACTCCGTACGGCGCTTGAGGATCACGATTTCCTCGCCGCGTTCACCGATGTAGAAAACCGGATAACCACGCCCCGGCCCGGTATGCATCTCGATAAACGGGTCATCGACGATGACGCGCACATATTCATCCTGCGCGGAAACTGACGTTGCAATCAGCGTCAACAGAACAATAAGCGCGCTCCGTACCACCTACATCACCGGCACATCGAATGGGTTGTTGTAGTACTGAGCCCCGATATCGAGCCATTCAGAGATCAGGCGCAGCTCGTCGTCATTGAGAAACCCTTCGTGCGTACCGCCCGGCGCGAATCGCGAGAAGAACGCAGCAGAGTTATTCGCGCCCGCCGCACTCATCGAGGGGGCAACGCCAACCGTCGCGAGAATAGGATTGCCGTTGCCATCGACCTGCCCCGTATCGACGAGACGGTCCTGCAGCGCCCCGTTTACGACTTCCTGTTCGTCGTCCGGGAACAGCAATTCCCGGTAGGAATTGAAGTGGTCCATCTGCTGTGGCGAAAGGCCGTCGGTGAGATCGAGCTGCGCGGCCGGGACGGCAACCTGATTCATCGAGTCGATCGGCGCGTGACATCCGGCTGTTGCGCAGGAGTAGTCCTGAACCACTATCATGGGGTCCACTGCGTCGAGCTCCTGACGAACTCTGGCCCATATCGGGTGAATATGAGTTTCGTAGTTGATCACGGATCGGCACGTGCCTCCCCAGGGTGTCTGGCACCCCGGCCGTATCGGCGAAGGCGGCGGCGCGGACCACACGACGTTGACATTCGCGGGATCCGACGTCTGACCCAGACCGGCATACGAATACGTGATCGGGGCATCGGCAGCCCGGCCGGCTGCGGCTGCATCCGTCCAGATGTCGTTGTATACGAGGTCCATCGCCGGCAGCAGCGCATCGAATCCATCGCAGGCCGGCGAATTGCTCGGCGGACAGATGACTGAAGCATTCAAGCGTGTGCGCACTTCGGCCATCGTTTCGCCAAACTCGGCGAACAGAGAGCTCACGGTGTTCGGAAACGGCTGAGTCGCGTTTTGCGCACCGGCATAAATCGAATCGAACGCATCGACGCGGCCGTGTGACAATCCGCTTTGCGGGTCGTGACAGCCGTTGCAGCGCAGCTCCTCGCCGGGGCGCAGCTGCAGCCAGGCCTGGTGCCGCGCGGAGATACGCCGGCCATTGGAATCCAGCACGCTGATCGCCAGCGGAACGTTTGCCGGCACTTTCACCCTGACTGAACCATCAGGCTCAACGGGCGCATAGCCCACGATCTCGCGCATTCCCTGGCGAATATTCGGACCGAAGGCCGTGTTGTTCAGATCGACGAGGTCCTCATCCGGTATGGATACGGCTTTCTCGATGCGCAAAAACATCGCGGGGCGCTCCGCTGCACTCGCCTGCGCCGGATCGGCCAGCGCCAGGATTCCGCCGGGGGCCGCATCGAGCCCATCGACGTCGTAGACGCTGCGGATATTGAGAATGCCCAGATTGCTGTCGAGCAGGTCCTGGTCTGCGCCCGTCGATTGCTCGATATCGACGATCACCAGCGGTGTGATACGCGGCTGCGCAGCAACGACGTCGGCAATATAGATACCTTCTTCGCCGGCCACGATGGGTAACTGTGTCTGCTCGACCGGATCGTACATCCAGATCCCGTAAAGCGGCGGTGCGATGACGACGTTGGGATCAGCCAGGGTTGCAGCCGTGCAGGCGGTAATCATCGGTCCGCTGCCGTCATCGATCTCGACCCGGCAATTGGACCAGCTCGCGAAGACCCGGTCGGTGCCGTCCCACAATGGGAACGCCGAGCTGAAACGTCCGCCTGGGGAGGGTAGCAAGTCGGTGCGCACGTTGTTGGCGGTTGCCGAAACCTGCGCGGGGCCGGTCATTCCGGCATTCAGTGCTGTGGCCTGCGTGTTTTCGACGTATGTGTTCGTATCGATGATGACGACATCGCCACCGAGCTCGGGATGGTCGAACGGCCGCGCGATCGCCATCACTCGCCCGTCCATCATCTCGTGCGCATTGACGAAATGCACTTCGGTGCCATCCGTACCTGTCAGATGGCTCTCCGCGCCATACAGGAGCTCGAGGGACGAGCCATCGGGATTCATCCTGTACAGATGAATGCCATTGTTGTTGCCGGCGTGGTCCCAGCGACTGAACAGAATCTGCCCGTTGTCGAGGACGGTCGGATACAGATCGTGGCTCTGGTTGTAAGAAACCTGATGCAGATCGGTACCGTCGTCATTCATGACATGGAGCACGGATGCCATGTCGTCGCGATCTTCATCCAGCCCGCTGAATTGCGGCTTGCCTTCATCGAGCAACACCGCCTTTGCCGTTCGCTGCCGCGTCGAAGAAAAGACGATCCGGCCATCCGGCAAATAATGTGGTGAGATATCGTGACCGTCTTCCGCAAGAATGTCTGAAGCGATGATGCGCCGCAGCGTGTCAGTCGGAATGTCGTACTCCCAGACGTTCCAGGTCGGCTGGTCTTCATCGTCGAGGTTTTCGTCGAAAGGCCCGCGCATCGAGAACAGCAGACGTTCACCGTCCGCCGAGATCTGCACACCCATGACGTCGCCGAGGCCTTGCGTTTCGGCAAGCGTTATGTTTCGCTCCGTCGCGCTCGGCGAAGCGCGGTCCCGGAGAAAGAGATCGGTGCCGATATTGAAGCGTTCGAGCTCGGTAATGTCCGTGCTGACCTGCAGCATGTCGTCCACATCGAAGAGCGGCCCTTTCGTGTATGCGATCGGAAAATCGACCGCAACCGGGTCAGGATCCTGACCCGAACCGACGCCAACGCTGCCGTCACTACCGCTGCAAGCGCCCAAAACACTGGCACACAGCGCCGCAGCAGCACTCAGGCGACCGCTGCGACCGAAACGATCCAAAGCTTTAATCGCGTATGCACTCATCGGGGTTCCCTCTCCGTTCGTCATCGCTGAATCGAGTTTCCGTAGTGAGATACGCGTCTACTTTTATAGAGTCATGTGCACGAACCGCTCCGGGGAGCGGCGCAGAATGAAGTGACATAAGAGCCATCCTGGCGTTCTAAAATTCAACTTAATGCCACCGCTCGCAATCATGGGCGCACGATCTGCACGCTGCCGTTAACGCGATCACAGAACCCATTCGCACCCACCTGAGCGCCGTGGTTGTGAACCGGGTCTCAGTCGTGTCGCCGGAAATCCTGACAAACACGCATGGATTTCACTTAACCGACAGCCAGGTCACTCTGCTCGCAGAAAGTTTGCGTTTACTCACCAAAAACAGGTTACACG
>JASFSB010000274.1:0-4163 GCA_050114615.1 Gammaproteobacteria bacterium | reverse complement strand
AGCCGTGCACAGTTCACATTATTCGATCTGCATAGACGTGGTGAATCCGGATCTGGTCGTTCAGCCTATAAGCCCCCGTCAAACTTGAACTTAATCGTCGTTTTACAACGACTTGCTCGACTAAAATCGTCCCACGCAGGTGTGTTATGTGGTTTTGGCGGCGGGAACAGCGCGTGGCTGGTCGATCTGATATCCAACAATTAGCGGGTCTCGTGCTGGCGGGTGGCCGCAGCCACCGCATGGGCGAAGACAAAGGCGCACTGATCTACGGAAATTCCGGTGTCCCGCAGGTGAGATTCGCTTTGGATTGCCTGACCCGCGTGTGTGGCAGCGCATGGGTTTCGGTGAACGCAGATCAGGTGGATGCGCCTTTGTATACCGATTTGCCGACCATCGTCGATGTCGGAAAAGATCAGGGTCCCGCCGGCGGTCTGCTGTCGGCGTTTCGGTTCCGACCCGATACGGCCTGGCTGGTTCTGGCCGTGGACATGCCGCGGGTTTCTGTCGGACTGCTGAGCAACCTCGTCGCGGCGCGTGATGCCAGCCGGATCGCAACCGTTCATCGTCATGCCGATGGCACGATCGAGCCGCTGTGTGCGATCTGGGAGGCGCATGCACGCGAACTGATCGTCCGGGAGCTCGACTCCGGGCGCGGCTCACTGCGCGCACTCGCCGAGGAACGCGATGCTGCCGTTGCACAGTTGCCCGAGCCGGATCGAATCCGCAATGCCAATACGCCCGCTGAGCGGTCGGTCATGCAGCAGCGCCTCGATGCCGACAGCGATGATCCGTCGGGGATTGGGCGCTGAGGCGCGCGAAGCCGATGAGCAGCAGGCGATTCGACAAGAAGATCGTCGACGGCCAGGAGTCGATCGTCATCGAATCGACGCTTCCGCCGACGACTTCACTCCAGATGCTCGAAGGTGAAGGGGCGACGGTTCTCGTCTATTCCCACGACGCCGCGCTGGCACGGGTCATACGTGGTGTTGCTGCGGATCGCTATCCGATTCGGATCATCAACGAGTGGAGTGATCTGTTGCAGCAAATCGGCAGCGGGAAGGGGCGCATCGTACTGCTCGATGTCGATGCGCTGCCCAAGGACGTCGAAGAGGCGCTTGCGCAGGTCAATCGGTGCGCCGACTGGCTCGTCATGTTGATCGCAGCCAAACAGCAGCAGGCCCAGGATTTCATGCGATTCTGGTCCGAACGCCGCATTCATCGACTGCTGATCAAACCGGCTGCTGCCGGGATTACGCGACTGTTGCTCGAATCGGCATTCGCCCGGTTCATCGAACTGCGTGAATTGCACGAAAACACGGACTCGATGGAGATACCGCACGAACTGCTCGCGGCTGAGGAGGCAAAACAACGCCGCTGGTTCTGGCCGCTTGCCGGTGCCGCTGTTGTGGCGGTGGTGAGCGCGGGCGTCTACTTCTCCGGCGTGTTCACGCCTCCGGAAGTCGATGACGGGCGCGCGGCCGCGGTGTCGGCACTCGATGGCCGCAGCGCCGTCTCTGATGAGCCGGCTGCGCCGAACGGCGCGCAAACAGACGTGGTGCCGGCGCAGACGCAACGCTCCGCTGCAGCGGCGCTGGCGGAGCCGGCAGCGGCGGAGCGTATCGATCCGTATGAGGAGGAGTTGCTGCTCGCCCTGGCAGCGGAGTCGCGCGGCGATATGGTCGAGCCGATCGGTGACAATGCGCTCGATCATTACGTCTCGATACTCTCGGAAGCCCCGGATCATGTGCTTGCACTTGCGCGGCGCGATGCGCTGCTCGAAGAGCAGTTTGCGCAGGCGCAGGAACAGATTCTGCAGCACGACTTCGATACGGCTGAGATCACACTTGCACATATCGCCCGGGGGCAGCCACCGGGGACGCGGCTGCAGTTCATGCGTGAGCAGCTTCTTCAGATGCGCCAGGCGGATGCGGACCTCGAAGTTGCGCGCCAGGTCACAGCCGAGCGTCCGCAGCCTGGCGGGCCGCTGCGGGGAACGTCGCCAACGCAGCCGACCGAGTTGCAAAGCATGCTGACACTGACGCGCCTGCGCCTTGATGAAGGATTGCTCGTCGAGCCTGCCGGCGACAGTGCGCATGACTATCTGATGCGTGCACTCGATCTCGGCGCCGAGGGGAGCGAAATTCAGACGCTGGCACTGCAGTTCTCCGCGCTGGCCGTCGAAGCCGTTCCGGTGGCGCTGTCTGAGGGCAACATCGGTGCAGCGAGCACGATGCTGGAGACCGCCCGGGCGTTTGGCGTGCAGACGCCGGAACTCGTCGCGTTCGAGTCTGAAGTGGAATCGGCGTTGCTGTTACGTGACAGGGAACTGAACGATGCGATGCACGCAAGGGCGCTGGTACAGATCGATGACGGTGTGTATCTGGGTCGGGACGATTCGGCAATTGCCATACTGAATCAGCTACGTGAGCGCCGCGCCGACGAAGCGCTGGTTTCCGACCTGGAAGCACGGCTCACGAATGCACTGTCGCGCTCGACGCGAGCCGCAATCTCGGCGAATCGCTTCGATGAAGCCGATGCGTTACTCGCCGCATTCGAAACAGCGTCGCTCGAATTGCCTGTGATTCGCACTCTGGAGCGTGATCTCGGGATTGCTCGCCGGCAGGAACAGTTTCTGGTCGAGACGGCAGCCGTTGGCGAGATGACATTACTCGAAGCCGCGCCGGCCGTTTATCCGCGTGCGGCACAGGCGGCAGAAGTGACCGGCTGGGTGGATCTGCGTTTTACTGTCGATACGACCGGTGCGACGACGGATATCGAGGTCGTCGGATCGGAGCCTGCAGGACAGTTTGAAAACGCCGCCGTCGCCGCATTGAGCCGCTACCGATTTGCCCCGTTCGAGTTCGAGGATCGGCCATACGAGCGACGCGTCCGGCTCAGAATGCGATTCGAGCTCGATTGACGCTGGCTGAGAGCCGGCGCGCCCGGGGCGGCCTTATGCCAAGGGCCGAAACGTGTTTCAGATTTTCGCTCGTTCGAGCTGATTAATTTAACTTATTGAAAAGTCAATAGAAAAATCCGCTTGGCGACCGGCCTGCGGCGCGGTATCCTGATGACAAAGCAAGCGCCAGACCGCAGAATTTTTCCGTGAGGGCGCGTTGTCGGTCGCGTAGACCACGGAAGCCATGGGTAGTCCGTCTGTCGGCGGAGGTTTCTCGAAGCTGCGTACCGGCGGCGTTGCCCTCATTTTATAAATGTCCCCGATCCCACTCCTGGACCTGACCGAGCAATACAAGCCGCTGCGCAGCGAGATCGAAGCGGCGATTGCCCGCATCTGTGCGACGCAGCAGTTCGTGCTCGGTGAGGAAGTCGAGGCGCTCGAAGTATCGGTCGCCGAATACTGCAACGCCGCCTACGGGATCGGCGTTTCCTCGGGAACGGACGCGCTGCTGCTCGCACTGATGGCGCTCGGGATCGGCGCTGGCGACGAGGTCATCACGAGCCCCTTCAGTTTTTTCGCCACCGGTGGGGTGATCGTGCGGCTCGGCGCACGACCGGTTTTTTGCGATATCGAGCCGGGTACGTTCAATCTCGATCCCGACGCTGTCGCGGCTTTCCTGGAAGAACGCTGCACGACGGATGGCGCGAAGCTTGTCAACCGGGCGACAGGTGGTACCGTCAAAGCGCTGATGCCCGTGCATCTTTACGGTCAAATGGCAGACATGGAGTCGCTGGGCAGCATCGCCTCGAGGTATGGGCTGGCCATCGTCGAGGATGCTGCGCAGGCGATCGGTGCCGAAGGCCCGGGCGGTCGGCGTGCAGGCGGCATCGGAGACATCGGCTGTCTGTCCTTCTTCCCGACCAAGAACCTCGGCGCGTTCGGCGATGCCGGCATGTGCGTTTGTAATGATCCTGAGCTGGCTGAGCGCATGCGCGTGCTGCGCGTACACGGCGGCAAGCCGAAATACGTTCATTCGGTCATCGGTGGAAATTTCCGAATCGATGCACTGCAGGCGGCCGTGCTGCGGATCAAGCTGCCGCACCTCGATGACTGGACCCGTGCGCGGCAGGCCAATGCGGCACGTTATGACCAATTGTTTGTCGCCGAGGGCCTCGATGGATCCATCGCGCTCCCCCGGCGAAGCGCGGGTCGGCACACGTTCAACCAATATGTCATACGAACGCAACGGCGCGACGAGCTGCGA
>JASFSB010000273.1:0-4165 GCA_050114615.1 Gammaproteobacteria bacterium | reverse complement strand
CGCCCGATTCCGACGGACTGCGCGGATCCAGGCGCAGGATCGCCGTGATGACCGAATCCAGGCGCTGGGTCGCTGTCGGGTTTTCCGAGTTTGGGCCGCCGCCGTTGCTGAAGCCCAGGTCGCTGCCGCTGGTGAACAGCAGGCCGTAATCTTCGTCGCCGGCCTGCGCCGTCGGGTTGAATCCGACCCAGCCGAACGGATGTGACGCGTTCGTCGTGACGTGTGCGACGCGCAGCAGCTCGCGCCGCGTACCCTCGAAACTGTCTGCCGCGGGATCCTGCGTTCGCCACTCGGTGATGACGTTGTGATGCGTAACGTCGTTCGCAGAATAATCTGGCGGGATGAAGTCGGGCGTGTTCGGGTTGCCGTCGACACTTTCCAGATGCACTGTGTACAGCAATCCGTTGTCAGTGAATTCCGGATGAAAAGCGAAGCCGATCAATCCGCTCTCGAGTCGGTTGTATAGCGTAAACGGAAACGCTTCACGGGTGTCGAGATAAAGTGCGCGCGCGGCGCCGTCCTCGATGATCCATATGAATCCGCGCTGGTCATTCGCGAAACGGCGGCCGTCCGGCGCGTCGCGCACGAAACTCACGCGCGAATACCCGGCGGGATTGACGTCATCCTCGGGTGGCAGCTGCGTTCTCGAAAACGGGAGCCTTGCGACGTCTGTGATCGCGATCGCCAGGCCGCCTTTCTCGACAGCCGCCGGAATCGGATTCTGCGTAATCGGAGCCTCGTCGAGAGTTTGCGCCAATGCCGGCGAAAACGTGGCCAGCACGAGGCAGGTGACGGAAGTGCGCGTACGCATATTGGGCCTCCTGGTGATCGGCGATTCGATGCCGCCAGAGTAACATCCGGCCGCGAACCGATAAAATCACCGATCGGCTCGGGCGGACTACCCTCGTCAACGTATAATCGACCATATAAGACCTTTTGCGCGCGTACTATCTGACCGTTCCCGGAGACTTAACATGACATCCGTCAACCTCGAGCCTGTCGATCCCGGCGGGCTGCTCGAATTTTCTGTCGTTTTTACCGACCGCTCGCTGAACCACATGTCGCAGCGCTTCCAGTCCGTGATGCGAGAGCTGTCGCAAACATTGAGGAACGTATACGGCGCGCGGTCGGCAGTCATCGTACCCGGTGGCGGTACCTATGGCATGGAAGCCGTCGCGCGTCAGTTTGCAGCGAACAAGCGCTGTCTCGTCATCAGGAACGGCTGGTTCAGCTATCGCTGGACGCAGATCTTCGAAGCCGGAAGTATTCCTGCCGAGGAGAGTGTGCTGAAAGCACGGCGCGCAGGTACCGGTGATCGGGCGCCGTTCGCGCCGGCCCCGATCGAGGAAGTCGAGGCGCAGATTCGTTCGACACGGCCCGATGTCGTGTTCGCACCGCATGTCGAGACGGCGGCCGGCATCGTGCTGCCTGATGATTATGTGCGGCGTGTCGGTCAGGCAGTGCACGATGTCGGTGGTCTGTTCGTGCTCGATTGCATCGCATCCGGCGCACTGTGGATCGATATGCGCGCACTCGGCGTCGATGTGTTGATCAGTGCGCCGCAGAAGGGCTGGAGCGGCACGCCGTGTTGCGGCATCGTGATGCTCAGCGAGCGCGCGCGTGAGCTGATCGGGCAGACGAAGAACTCCAGCTTCGCACTGGACCTGCGCAAATGGCTCGAGATCATGGAAGCTTATGAGGGCGGCGGTCACGCTTACCATGCAACGATGCCGACGGACGGACTGCGACGGCTGCACGAGATGATGAAGGAAACCGAAGCGGACGGTTTTGAGAATCTGCGCGAGGCACAGCTCGAGCTCGGCCGGCGTGCGCGGGCGCTACTCGCCGAGCGCGGCTTCCCGAGCGTCGCTGCGAGCGGTTTTGAGGCACCCTGCGTCATCGTGTCGTACACGAGTGATCCGACGATGATGGCACGCTTCGCTCAGGCCGGCGCGCAGGTGGCCGGTGGCGTGCCGCTGATGTGCGATGAGGGAGACGGTTACCAGTCGTTTCGTATCGGTCTGTTCGGTCTCGATAAGCTCCACGACATCGATGGCACGATTGCGCGTCTCGATGCGGCCCTGACCAGAGCGACCACATAGTGCCGGGCGGGCTCGAAGCGCGGCCGGCTGGAACGAGCACGGTAGTATGAATTTCAATATGCCGCCAGTCACTCAGGCGCTGGTCATCGCCAACATCAGCATCTACCTGCTGCAACTGCTGACCGGAAATTCGCTGATATTCTGGTTCGCGTTGTGGCCACTCGGCGACGGTTCGCTGTTCGCCCCGTGGCAGTTGATTACCTACAGCTTTCTGCATGGCGGGCTTGCGCATATTTTTTTCAATATGTATGCGCTGTTCATGTTTGGCAGCGAAATCGAGCGACTTTGCGGAGCGCGCTGGTATCTGGCTTTCTATAGCGTATGCGTCGTGACGGCGGCGCTGGCGCAGCTCGCGGTTGCCGCGTATACCAATGCGCCCCCATATCCGACGATCGGGGCTTCCGGTGGCGTTTTCGGCCTGCTGCTGGCATTCGGCATGTACTTTCCGCGCCGAATGCTCATGTTGATCTTTCCGCCGATACCGATGCCGGCGTGGCTGTTCGTCACGTTATACGGTGTGCTCGAGCTGTACCTGGGCGTTACCGGTGTAGCGCCCGGCGTCGCCCATTTCGCACATCTCGGCGGCATGGTCGGGGGCTATCTGATGATTCGGCAGCGCCGTGGATTCAGGCGCCGGCGCCGTTAGTTCCGTGACCGGACCAGCGGCCGGCAACCGGCCGCGGACGAGCTGGATCCGGCGACCACAGCGGGTCTGGCTGCGCCGGGTCGTGTTCAAGGTGCACCAGTGGTGCGGCATCGGTCTGGGGCTGTATATCTTCTTCATCAGCGTGACCGGCAGCGTGCTGGTGTATCGCAACGAGCTTTACGCGGCGGCGATACCCGAGGCCGGTGTCATCAGCGAGGGTGAGGTCGCGGCCGGCGTCCGGCTGGTCTCGGGGCTGATTGAGCTGCATGACAGTTTTCTGGCCGGAAGAGCCGGACGTCTGGTCAACGGGATCGGCGCCCTTGCGGTGGTGCTCGTTGCAATGACAGGACTCGTCATCTGGTGGCCGGGCATTCGCCGTTGGCGTCGCAGTATGAAAGTGCGGCGCGGCGTCGGGTGGCGGCGGTTCACGTGGGACCTGCACAGTGCGATTGGCTTCTGGAGCGTCGCCTTCATCCTGATGTTTTCTGCCAGCGGCGCTTATCTGTGCTTTCCTGAGACGTTTCACGGGTTCGCCGACTGGCTCGAGCCGTCAACCGATGCAAACGCCGGCATCCGCATCGTTGACCGCGTTTTGTATTGGCTTGCTTTCCTGCACTTTGGTCGAATCGACGGGATTGGTCTTCCCTGCAGCGGACCGGGCCTGTGCGATCAGACGACGAAGGCCGTGTGGGCGGTTTTGGGTCTCGCGCCTGCCGTGATGTTCGGCACGGGTGCGCTGATGTGGTGGAACCGTGTGCTGCGGCGCTGGCTGCGCTGAACGCTGCGGAAATCAGGCCCCGATGATGCTTTTAATCTGTGCGGAATCCAGCGTTTCTGCCTGTTGCAGGGATTCAGCAAGTGCATCCAGTTGTGCCCGGTGTTGCCGGAGAAGTGCTTCCACTTCCTGCTCGATAACGGCTACGAGTTTGCGAATCTCGTCATCGATCAGGCGGGCGGTGTGGTCACTGAAATCCCGTTGTTGTGTCATCTCGCGGCCGAGAAAGATGTGCTCTTCACCCCGGCGAAAAGCGACTGGTCCGAGCGTGTCGCTCATTCCCCACTGTGTCACCATGTGGCGCGCCAGACGTGTCGCCTGTTTCAGATCGTCTTCGGCCCCGGTGGTCGGCTCACCGAAGACCAGCATTTCGGCAACTCTGCCGCCGAGCAACACGCCGATTCGGTCCCGCAGATAACTGCGGCGCATATTGTGCCGTTCCTCTTCGGGGATTTGCTCCGTTGCGCCGAGCGCGCGGCCGCGCGGTATGATCGTGACTTTGTCCAGCGGGTCGGCGTTCGCCAGCAGGCTCGCAGCGAGCGCGTGACCGGCCTCGTGATAGGCGATCCACTTCTTTTCTTCTTCGCCGATGATCATCTCGCGTTCGCCGCCGAGCACGACTTTGTCGCGCGCGTTGAGCAG
>JASFSB010000272.1:0-4190 GCA_050114615.1 Gammaproteobacteria bacterium | reverse complement strand
GTCGAATCGAAATAAACGAGATAGCCCGGCTCGATCAGTTGAGGCTGCTTACCGGGAAAAAGTACCGTCGTCTCATCGTCGATCAGTGATCGAATTGCGATCTCGGGTTGCTCCGGCGCTGCATCGGGTCGTCGCTCGAACAGCAGCTTGTCGCCGCCGGGCAGCAACATCGGCTCGAAGCAGGTGAATCCCTCCTCCTCGACGATGAGCTCCGGCGTGCCGCCGGCCGGCGCCAACTGGCGGATCTGGCACGCTGAGTCACCGTAGCGAATCATGTCGTCGCTGTCCCAGCGCCAGCCTCCCTGAGTCCATTGTGGGAGAATGGTGATCGGCGTGCCGCCATCCGTCGAGATTCGCTTGAGCTCGCCGCTCGTGAACGCGCCGTAGAGCAGCCATTCACCGTCGGGCGAGAAGACCGGCGTGATCGGCTCCTCGCCGGCGGTCCCCGGCACCTGACGAGCCTCGAGCTCACTCAGGCGGCGCAGATAGAGGGCACCGTCCGCACCATAGGCGATACGGCTTCCGTCCGGCGAAATCGCGATAAGCGGTGGACCCGGATTGTTGAGCGGCTGATCGGCGGGTACGACGTGAATCGAGCGCCTGACCTCGCGAGGCGGTGTCGCCTCGAACCCCGCGCTAAGAAGCCAGGTCAACGCAGCGCCGGCAACGGCAGCAGCGATAAGCGGCACATAACTTCTTCCAGCCGGCGCCGCTGACTCGCTCTGTCTGACATCGGCGGACTCGGGCTCGAACGCACCTTCGAGCGCAAGCCGGACGTCGCGAATATCGGCGATGCGCTTGCGCGGATTTTTTTCAAGGCAGAGTTTGATCGTGTGCCGCACGGCCCGCGAAATCGTGCCAGGTATCGAGCTTAAATCGGTTTCGCGATCGAGCACGCGCGCGAGCGTCAGCATCACGTCCTCGCCGCCAAAAGCCGGCTGCCCGGTCAGCATCTCGAACAAGAGGCATCCGAAAGCCCAGATGTCGGTCCGCTGATCGACGGGATGACCGCGTGCCTGCTCGGGGCTCATGTAAGCCGCAGTGCCGAGGATCACGCCCGTCTCGGTCACGGCCGGCGTCGTCATGACGGGTGAGCGGCCGCCGCTGACGGCCTGCGCGTCGAGCGATTTAGCGATACCGAAGTCGAGCACCTTGATCGTGCCGCCGGGTTTGAGCTTGATGTTCTCGGGCTTGAGGTCGCGGTGCACGACCTGTGCGCCATGTGCGGCCTCTAAGGCGTCGGCAACTTGTTGCGCAATGCCGAGCGCCTCGTCGGCAGGGATCGGTCCTTGGGCAATGCGATTGGCCAGGGTCGGACCTTCGACGAGCTCCATGACAATGACGGTTTGCCCGTCTGCTTTCTCGAGCCCGTAAATCTGCGCGATGTTGGCGTGATTGAGCGAGGCGAGCACCTCGGCCTCGCGCTTGAACCGTGCCACACGGTCAGCGTCCTCGGCGAAGGTTGCCGGCAACACCTTGACGGCGACATCGCGCTTGAGATTCGTGTCGGTCGCGCGATAAACCTCACCCATGCCGCCGGCACCGATGGCATCGCCGATCTCATAGGCGCCGAAGCGCGTGCCCGGAGCTAAGCTCATCGAAACAGTCTTTCGGACCCGCCCCCACTGGCAGTCCCGCCCCTCCTCGCTCGATTCTACGCGCAATACGCTCACCGGCGCAGCATTAGCTGTGTCGGTGCTGTCACATTAACTATACGAGATGAAGGGAATTAGTGGCTGCGTTTCCTTCAGGCGCATGTCACTTGCGTGTATAGATCGAATGCCTCTGCTCGGAATAGTTGAAAATTCTTCGCTCGTAAAAGGTGACGCGGGATTGCGAAGAGATTCTGAAACGTGCCGTGAACAGATAAGAACGGCTGGGCATGACCGATGGATTTGAATCGGCGCATCCGTCGCTCTCGTTGCCGAGTGGGCTCGTGTGAAAGCTCGGCACGATTATTCGCGTACTGGCTCGTGTCATGGACTGTGGCAGGCAGCACTTCGCGATGAGCGGGTACATGACTTCGGAGCCTGACGGATGCTCAGACGTCTCGGCGAACCGTGCCGATGAATATCGCCGTCAGAGCGATCGTGGCACCGAGGCCTTCGAGGACCGTGACCGGTCTGGCGAAAAACAGGATATCCCACAAAAAACTCAGCGACGGCTGGAACAGCAGCGCTATTCCCGTGACCGTCGTCGAGACTCGCGTGAGGCTGCCGGCGATCAACAGCCAACCGACGGCGTGCGAGGCGACACCATAAGCGAGCAGCCAGCCGCCGTCCGTCGGTGTCGGTATCGACAACGAGGTGCCTTCGATCACGGCCGCGAGACCGAGCATTGCCGCGGTGATCAGCGAGACGACGGCGACTTCCGGAACCGGTACCGGATGCGACGACTGCAGCCGGGCTCTGCGCAGCGCGAGCATATATCCTGCGTAGCTGATCGCGGTCAGGATGCCTAGACCGACGCCCAGGCGATAAGCGGCAGACGATCCGCCCCATTGCGGTCCGGTGATCATGGCGATACCGACGACGGCAAGTGTGGCGGCGAAGATCTCGAGCGTGTTCGGCCGCTGTCTCAGCACGAATGCGCCGGCTGCGATCATGAAGAACACCTGCATGTTGGCCAGCAGTGTCGAAAGGCCCGGCCCTATATAAAGGATGCTGCGGTGCCAGAACCACAGATCCAGCGAGAAGAAGATCGCCGCACCGATCAGCGCAATCCATGCCGTGCGTGACAATCCCGGCCGCGTGCGCGTGATGACCAGGTAGGCTGCGAGAATCCCGCCGCCGATGAATACCCGGTAAAACGCGCTGGCGGTCGGCGCGACGTCGACGAGGCGCACGAACACAGGCGAAAAGCTGATCAGAATCGCACCTGCAAAAAGCCGAATGCGGGGACTATTCAGCAAGTTCTCATTTTTTGGGTTTCATGCAGGCAACGTCGGAGAGGCATCACACCGGAGGCTGCGTATGCAGTGCCGGCTGACGCCCCAGGTAGTCGGTGACGAGCTCATAGCTCAGTCCGAGCTCGAGCACAGCCTGGTCCGCCGCCATGGGTCCGATGAGCTGCATGCCCATCGGCCGATCCCGGTCGTCGAAACCGACCGGGACATTCAGTGCGGGGACGCCCGCGAGCGACGCGCCAACGACGACTTCCATCCAGCGATGATAGGTATCCATCGCTCGACCGTTTATCTCCTTTGGCCAGTGCACATCTGCGGAAAACGGGAATACCTGCGCGGACGGTGCGGCGAGAATGTCGAAGCGAGTAAACAGGGTCTGTACTGACGTATACCACTGCGCCCGCGTAATCGCTGCAGCATTGATGTCCGCTGCGCTCAGATTCAGGCTGCCTTCGATCTCGAAAATCATTTCCGGCTTGAGCTGGCGACGCAGCGCGCGGTCTTCGAGCAGCGCGCCGCGACCGGCATGCGACCAGTGACGCAGCGTGACCCAGCACTCCCACAGCCGGTCCATGTCGAATTCGGGGCTTACAGGCTCGACGAGCGCACCGTTGGCTTCCAGTTCTCGCAGCGCCTGCTCGCACAGCTGAATCACACCGGGTTCCATGGCCAGATGACCGTCTAAATCACCGAGCCAGCCGATGCGCAGCCCCTCGAGTGCGGCGGGTGTGTAAGCTGCCGGGCTCGGGAGTTCGTCGCGCATCATCAGCGGTGCCCGCGGATCGAAGCCTGCCATCGTGTCGAGCAGCCGAATCGTATCTTCGACGTTGCGGCCCATCGGGCCATTCGTCGAAAGCTGACTGTAAAAGAGGTCATCGGGTGTCGTCGGCACTCGGCCCTGACTCGGGCGAAAGCCGATCACATTGTTGAACGCAGCCGGATTTCGCAGCGAACCCATCATGTCACTGCCGTCTGCGAGCGGCAGCATCCGGGTTGCCATCCCGACTGCAGCGCCGCCGCTGCTGCCGCCGGCGGCGAGCGCGGGATCCCAGGCATTGCGGGTGACGCCAAACACGTTGTTGTACGACTGTGAGCCCATTCCGAATTCCGGCACGTTCGTCTTGCCGATGAAGATCGCACCCGCCTGGCGAATCCGCGCGATATGCAGGTCGTCGGCCTGCGGCTGCGTACCGGCAAAGATCGGCGAGCCGATGCTGGTCGGCAGCCCGCGGGCGTCGGCAAGGTCCTTCACGGCGTGCGGAATGCCGTGCAGCCAGCCCCGATA
>JASFSB010000271.1:0-4196 GCA_050114615.1 Gammaproteobacteria bacterium | reverse complement strand
CGGCCGGAACCGGACGGTCGCCTCGCATTGCAGCTCGTCGCAGCCAGTGTGCCGCTGGGCCTGGCCGGGCTCCTGTTCGCTGATTTCATCGAGCTGAATCTGCGCTCGCCGCTCGTCATCGCCGCGACAACCGCCGTTTTCGGGGTGACGTTGTGGCTTAGTGACGGATTCGGTCGGCGCCGGATCGATGAGCGACGGATGACCTGGTTCATCGCGCTGGCCGTCGGGGCGGCACAGGCTTTGGCACTGATTCCCGGGACTTCGCGCTCGGGCATCACGATGACCGCGGCACTGGCCGCCGGGCTGACGCGCGAGGCGGCGAGCCGTTATGCGTTTCTGCTGGCGATTCCGGCGATCGTCATGGCCGCCGGCTGGGAGTCGCTGCAGCTGATCGGTACGGACGTCCCGCTGCCCTGGGCCGTTCTGGCCACCGGCACCGTCGTCGCCGGTGCGGTCGCCTTTACGACGATCGCGCTGTTCATGCAGCTGATCGGCCGGATCGGAATGAAGTGGTTCGCGATCTATCGATTCATACTGGCCGCGGTGCTGTTGTATGTATTCACGTAGCGCGTTGACGGTTTGCATGTGCTGCGTGGCGCTGCTGGCGGATGCACAGACGGATTCGCAGGTCGCGGGTCGACCCGAGTCGGCAATTATGCGAAGTGCCGGGCTGTGGATGGTCGGATTACTCGCGCAGGCTGACGACGAATCGAGCCGCGGCGCCGCGGCGTCTTTCGGCTACGGAATCGGCGAATCGACCTGGTTCAGCGCGGTGATGAAGCGCTCCGATTCCCCGGCGGAGCGAGCGGACATCAGTGCCGATGCGTTCGTTTTGGGCGTCGAGCATCGCTTCGCGCATGTCGGACTGAGCTTCGAGCTGGAAGACTGGGGCGACTCCGGCGCGCTCGAGTCGGCGGACATGGCTGCGTCAGTGATCTTCGATCTTGCTCGGTTTGAAATCGAGCTCGGCTACGAGCAGCGGGATATCGACATCACCTTCGGGCTTGCGATCGGTGACCGGGTGTTCACCAGGAAAGCGCCGTTTGCTGCCGAGGGGCGGTCGTTCGGATTGCTGCTGCGCGCAAGCGAGACGGTGCGGATCTTCTACGACTACCGGGACTACGACTACTCGCGCGATCTGGCAGTCCTGCCGCGCATTCAGGCGTTGAACCGTCTCAGCGGCTCGGCGCTGACGCTGGCCAACAGCCTCCTCAGTCAGGCGCATACGCTCGCTGTGGATCTCGACATCGGTACCAAGGGTCTGAGCCTGAGCTGGGGTGAGGACATATCGGCCGTCGACGGCGCCGAACTGTCCAGCATCGGTGCGGCGCTGATCCTGCCCGTCGCGCGGCGCATCGACCTCGAACTCAGTTTGGGGCGCAGTGATTCGGACGCGCTCGGATCGAGCGCCTACGCCGGCCTGGGCATCCTGATTTACGGCGGTTAGCGCACCACCGGCGATCAGCGCAGCGCAGTGGCTACTGCTGCCTGCTGCGCTGTGCGGAGCGCCTCGCCGACTGCAGTGCCGGACAGCGCATCGATGCCGGGCACATCTGCATGCCTGACGGCCCGCGCCGCTGCGGCGGCCAGCCTGATGCGATCTGCCTGCGGGTACGCAGTGTCCTGCATTCCGGTTCGCCCGCGCGCATCCGCTTCGCATGCACTGAGGATGTTCTCGAGCCGCTCGGGCTGGCGCAGCGCATCGAATTTCAGCAACAGCTCGAACACCTTCTGCGGTCGCATCTCGTGCGCTCGATGGACTTTGCCGTGATACTCGGCCACGAGTTCGGCGACCTGCCGCACGCGTTTTGGGACCGGCAGGCGTTTGCACAGTTCGTCCACCAGTTCGACGGAGCGTCGTTCATGGCCGCGATGACTCGGCAGGATCTCACGCGGCGTCGTGCCTTTGCCGAGATCATGAGTCAGCACAGCGAATCGCACGGCGAGTTCATCGGATAACTGCGCGGACATGCGCAGTGACAGCAGCAAATGTACGCCGGTATCGATTTCGGGATGCCATTTCTTTGGCTGGGGTACACCGAAAAGACGGTCGATCTCCGGAAACACGACAGCCAGTGCGCCGCATTCGCGCAGGACGCTGACGTACAGATCCGGACGCGGCGTAAGCAATGCCTTTTGCGTCTCGAGCCAGACCCTTTCGGGCCGCAGCGCTTCGAGCTCGCCTGAATGGGCCATCTCGGCAAGCAGTGTCTCGGTGGCCGGCGCGATCGTGAAACGATGTTCGGCGAGCTGCGCCATGAAGCGTGCAACGCGGAGAACGCGCAGCGGATCTTCGCTGAATGCCGCGGAGACGTGCCGCAGCACGCGCTGCTCGAGATCGCGCTGACCGCCATACGGGTCGATCAGTCTGCCTTGCCTGTCACGTGCAATGGCGTTGACGGTCAGATCGCGACGCAGCAGGTCTTCTTCGAGCGTGACCGATGCCGAGGTGTCGAACTCGAAACCCGTGTAGCCGGGGCCGGTCTTGCGCTCCGTACGCGCGAGTGCGTACTCCTCAGACGTTTGGGGGTGGAGAAACACAGGGAAGTCCGTGCCGACCTGTCGGTAGCCCGCTGCGCGCAGGTCTTCGGCACGGGCACCGACGACAACCCAGTCTCGCTCCCGGATCGGCACGCCGAGCAGTGAATCTCGTACGGCACCGCCGACTTCGTAGACTTGCATTGTTCGATCATACCTCAGTGACTTTGCGTGCTATGTTCGGCGCATGAGATGGGTGCCCGCCGCAGCGTGTTGCGCGCTTTGCGCGATCGCGTTATCGAGCTGCAGCCTGCCGTATTACTGGCAGGCGGCGAGCGGTCAGGTGCGTCTGCTGCGCGCTCGCCAGCCCATCGCAGAGCTCATGGCAGATCCGCAGACGACGAGTGAGCTCAGAAACCGCCTCGAAAACGTCGTGCGAGTCAGGACGTTTGCCATCGAAGAACTGCAATTGCCCGATAACGGCAGTTACCGGACGTACGCCGATCCTGGCCGGGATTACGTCGTATGGAATGTCGTCGCTGCAGAGGAATTTTCGGTCGATCCGCAGCGCTGGTGTTTTCCGTTTGCCGGTTGCGTCGCATATCGGGGCTTCTTCGACCGCGAGAAGGCCGAAGCGTTCGAGGCGAAACTTCACGATCGCGGCCTGGATACCTGGTCGGGAGGCTCCAGTGCGTATTCGACACTCGGATATTTCGCTGATCCCGTGCTGAGCACGATGCTGGATTCGCGCAGCGAGGAAGTCGCGGCGCTGTTGATTCACGAGCTCGCTCATCAGCGTCTCTATGTGAAGGACGACAGTGAACTCAGCGAAGCATTTGCGAGTACGGTCGAGGAATTCGGGACGCGAATGTGGCTCGAGCGCGAAGCCGATTCGGAGGCGCTCGCTCGATATGAACAGCGCCTGCGCGCACGCGCGGCATTCGCCGGACTGATCGCCCGCCAGCAGAGCCGACTGGCGGAAGTCTATTCGCGATCGATTTCAGACGCGGACAAGCGTGCGGCAAAGGCCGAAGCCTTCGCACAGCTGCGAACCGAGTATGAGACTGAACGCGATGCCGGACGTATTCCGGCGGGTTACGACCCGTGGTTCTCGCAGGCGCTCAACAATGCGACGCTGGCAGCCGTTTCGACCTACCGGCACTGGGTGCCCGCATTGCGGCACCGACTTGCAGCGCGCGGCCTGAGCGGCTTCTACGCGGATGTCGAGACGCTGGCCGACGCCGACGCGCAGCAGCGCACGGCGACACTGGAATCATGGGACGCGGCGGCACGCGCGGGCGCGGTCGCGAGCAGTGATTGCGCCGTGCGTGGTTCAGGGCAGCAGCACGATCGATTCGCGGTTACCGCGACGAACCAATGCGACGATTCCGCTCCGCGATGACCGCACGACGGCGCGAGCCTGCTCGATGTTCGTAACCCGCTGACGGTTGAGTCGCAGTATCAGATCGCCGCGCCGCAGGCCGGCGGCGGCGGCCGGCGAGGCATCGTCGATCGACACGACACGCAGCCCGGATACGCCGCCGGAGGTCTCGTCGGGCGCCAGTTCGACGCCTTCGATGACCGGCGCTTCGTCCGGTGGCCGTGCCTGTGGCGGATTGAACAAGGAGGCCGCATCGGCATTGCTGCCGAGCATCGCCGTGACCGCTTCGCGAGCGCCTTCGCGAATGTACTCGACGCTGACCGATTCGCCCGGGCGG
>JASFSB010000270.1:0-4197 GCA_050114615.1 Gammaproteobacteria bacterium | reverse complement strand
ATTCGAGCTCGCCTGCGATGAGCGACGCAGGATCCGTGTCACCCGGCTGCGCCCGAGCGCTCAGTGAGCACACGCCGAGGAGCGAGACCAGTGCGGCAATACGGTGCGTCATACGCGCGCGATGGTAGCCCAAAGACGGATGTCCCCGCAGCGTACCTGGTCCGGAAATTTAATGATTCCGCAAATTTATCGCGACGTGCGGGTACATGAATGCAACAATCACGCTGACTTTGGAGCATTCCTTTGAGCTGGACGCAAGCGGCCCTGGGTTCGATAAGGCGACTTTCGCGTGCATTCGGGCGAGTTTCCGATCTCGTCGTGAGAGCGCTCGGTGTTGTGGCGCTGGTCTGGCTGCTGTTCGCGGCGAGCTCCACGGCGGAGACGCCGCAACCGTTTCCGCCCGACCCGATCGCGGGGCGCATGATCGTCCTGCCGGGGATTCACAACACACTGTTTCACCTCAACGGCTTCCTCGACATGGCGCGTGCGGGCCTGCCGAACTTTCAGATCGATCGCCGCAAGTGGGGCCTGACGTTCCTGGGCATATACAATCTGCGTGCGCACGACGAGAATCTGGCGTTCGCTCGGGGCCTGGCGGCCGACATCGCGCGCTGGCGTCGCAGCCATCCGGATCGCCTGCTCTACCTGATGGGCTATTCCGGCGGCGGTGGCGTCGCCTCGCTCGTTCTGGGCGAATTACCCGACGGCGCCTATATCGACCGTCTGATTCTGGTCGCGCCGGCGATTTCGCCTGATTATCCGATCGAGCGGTACGCAACGCAGCGAGTCAGAGAATTCGTCGTCAACTTCGCAAGTGAAAAGGACATGCAGGTTGGTCTCGGGACGCGGCTGTTCGGTACGATCGATCGCAAGTATCAACATGCCGCGGGTTACGATGGCTTCGCGAGCGGTTTTGCAAAGCTTGCGCAGTGGCAGTGGCGCGCGGCGGATCGCCGAATCGGCCATTTCGGTAATCACGTCGCCTATCTGGGGCGGCGCTGGCAGTACGACTTTCTGCTTCCGGCGATCGATCCGTCGATTTCCCGCGACGCACTGGAACAGCTTTGGCAGGAGCGCCGTGATTCACTCCGATCCGACTGAGGCCTCCAGCGGATTTCCGCCCGTCAGTGCCGCCGATGCACGCGTGCTGATTCTCGGCAGCCTGCCCGGTGTGCGTTCGCTCGAACGCACACAGTATTACGCGCAACCGCGCAATAACTTCTGGCGAATCATGGGCGAACTGATCGGGGCCTCGCCCGAACTACCGTACGAGGAACGTCTGCAGCGCCTCACGGACTCGCGTATCGCGCTGTGGGATGTCGTCGCGTCGGCCGTCCGCCGCGGCAGTCTCGACTCGAATATCGTGAGGGAAACGGTCGTCGTGAACGACTTTGGCGGCTTTTTTGCGGATCATTCGGAGCTCGAGTGTATCTGCTTCAATGGTCAGACTGCTGCGAAGCTGTTTAGCAGGTATGTGCTGCCGGTACCCGGCATCGTCGTCCCGCGATCGCGGCTGACACTGCCATCGACCAGCCCGGCGCATGCGGGTATGCCGTACGCCGAAAAACTGCGCCATTGGCGCGTCATTCGGGGGCTGGCTAGCTGAGCGCACTCAGTGGCAGTCCCAGTCTGACGACCAGTCCCGGGATGTTGTCGGACAGCACCAGATTGCCGCCATGCTGCTCGGCGACCGCCCTGACGAGTGCAAGCCCCAGACCGTTGCCGGGCTTCGAACGTGCCTGATCGAGTCGGGCAAATCGCTCAAAGACGCGTTCGCGTTCCGATGCCGGTATGCCGGGACCGTTGTCCGCCACAGTTATGAAGGCGCGCCGCTCCTCCGCAGTGAGGGAGACGCTGATGCGGCCGCCGTCGGGCGAATACTTAATCGCGTTGTCGAGCAGGTTGGTCACGGCCTGCGCGAGCAGCTCGCGATCGCCGAACACGCGGACGCCTGGCGCAATATGGTTCGTAAACTGAATGCTGTGTTCTTCGGCGGCGGCGTGGTAGAGCTCGCAGATATCGGAAATGATCTGTGACAGGTCGAGATTCGCAAACGCGCTGCGATAAGCGCCGGATTCGACACGCGCGATGCGCAGTAACGCATTGAAGGTGGCAAGCAGCCGTTCCGCCTGCTCCGCGCACATGGCGAGCCCTTCCTGGCTCGGCTGCTTCTCGGCGGCGAGCAATTCCAGCTGATTGCCCAGACGCGTCAGCGGACCACGCAGATCGTGCGCGATGCTGTCTCCGACGTGACGCAGTCCTGACAATAGTTTCTCGATCTGGTCGAGCATGGCATTGAGGTTTCTCGCGAGTTCCTCGTACTCGTCGTTGGCGCCGGTCGAAGGGATGCGCCGGCTCAGATCGCCAGCGATGATCTGGCGCGTGGTGCGGTTGATGTCTGCGACTCGTCGTTGCGCCTGCAGGCTCATGAGCAGCCCCCCGACGAGCGCGAGACCGGTCGTCAGACCGATGCCCCAGATCAGGGCGCGTCGGAAGTTTTGCTCCAGCAGGGCGAGCTCGTCGTTGGCGCGTCCGACCATCAGCATATAGCCCTGGCCGACCTGTTGAATGCGCGCGCGCGCCGGAATTTCGACGTCGTCCGATTCGATTCTGACGAAGTTCACCCATCCGGTGCGGCGGTTCAGTTCAGCCGGCCAGACGGGCAGGTTGCCTGCCAGCGGCCGCAGGTCGGGAGTGACGAACAGATAGACCGAACGTCCGTCGATATCGCGCCGGGCACGCTCCTGGATGATTTCGACGAGCCCCGGTACGCCGCGGCGCTGATACTGTTCTGCGAGTCCCTGCAATTCTGCTTCGATCACCGAATCGGACTGGCGCTCGATCGAACCGATCGTGGACCAGTAGAAGAACGCTGAAAGCGTCGCAACGGACGCGCCGAACAGCGCCATATAGACGAGCGTGAGATGAAAGACACCGGTGCGAAACAGCGAGGGCAGTTGCATGGCTCGTGCGGGGTTACGAGCCCGGGTCCAGTTTATAACCCACGCCGCGAATCGTATGCAGCAGATGCGGCGAGAAATCACGGTCGATCTTCGAACGCAGCCTGCTGATGTGTACGTCGATGACGTTCGTTTGAGGATCGAAATGATAGTCCCAGACGCCTTCGAGCAGCATGGTTCGTGTGACGACCTGACCGGCGTGGCGCATCAGAAACTCGAGCAGCTGAAACTCGCGCGGTTGCAGATCGATTCTCCGGGTCCCGCGCCGCACTTCGCGTTTGAGCAGATCCATGTGCAGATCGCTGACATTTAGTCGTGTGGTCTCCTGCGAAGCGCCGCGCTCGCCGGCTCGACGCAGTAACGCCTCGAGGCGCGCGCTGAGCTCGGAAAACGCGAATGGTTTGACCAGGTAATCGTCCCCGCCGGCTTTGAGGCCGGCAACCCGGTCGTCGACTTCGCCCAGCGCACTGAGAATCAGCGCCGGCGTCTTGTTGTCCGAGGCACGCAGCGTGCGAATGAGCGCGAGGCCGTCCACGCCGGGCAGCATTCGGTCGACGATGAGTGCGTCGTAATTTTCAGTGGTTGCGAGGAACAGACCATCCTTGCCGTTGTCGGCAACGTCGACGTTCCAGCCTCCCTGCAACAATCCGGATTGAATGAACGCGGCGACTTCCTGGTCGTCCTCGATGATCAGTATGCGCACTCGTTATCAATCACCTCGTTGTTTGAGCTTACAGTGCCTTTGCGTCTTCGGGGCTGAGCCGGTAAATCTGCTCAATGGGGTACCGAATGCCCTCGATGTACACGGAGTCGAACCGTGAATGTACACGTCCGGCGGTTTCGGTGACACCGATGACCTCAGTAAAGCGCATATCGTGACTCGGCCGCGCCAGTCTGATCAGGTATGGCCTGAACGCAGTGGTCCAGATGAGCAGGCTGTCCCGGTCCAGGGCGCGCCAGCCATGCATGCGCCCGAGTGCACGAATGCTGTCGACCGGTTCGAGATTTACGCTTGCCGCTGAAGCATTGTGGGTCTGCACTTCGGTCGTTCTCGCCTGCGCTGTGATGGCGGCGGGCATCGCCAGGATTGCCGCTAATATCAGCTTTTTCATGGCACACCTCCTTACGTCTGATCAGTGTGATCCTGACAAGCTGAACTTCTCGTTAATGCTCGTACAGATTCGGCCGTAGTTTCATGAACAAAATTTAGGGTTTGGGTCAGGTCGCGTTAATCGTT
>JASFSB010000269.1:0-4201 GCA_050114615.1 Gammaproteobacteria bacterium | reverse complement strand
CGGATCCTGACGACCGACCGCCTGCGAGATCAGCGCGACGGCACCGACGCCGAGCACCTGCGTCAGCGACATAACGATGAACAGCACCGTGCCCGCAGCACCGACACCGGCGATTGCAGCGTCGCCCAGTGCAGCGACGAAATACAGGTCTACGAGCAGATAAAGCGTCTGAAAGATCATGCCTGCGGCGATCGGCGCCGCCATCTCGAGTATGAGTCTCGTCATCGAGCCTCGGGTCAGATCTTTCATGCCGGTGCACTCACGCGAAACGCCGAAGGCGGGAAGTTACGCCTGGTTGCAGAACCATGCAATTCGTATAATCGGCGAACACTCAAAGGGGGGACACGGGTTGGCGCAGCTAATTCGATTAACAGGCGTATTTGCCCGGCGGCGCCGTGCGCTGTTTGCCATCATTGCGCTGGGACTGTCCGGTCTGGCCGGCGCTCAGGCAATCAATGACTTTACCGGCCGCCTGAGCTGGGTGCCGATCAGCGGCCAGCAACGCGCACTGGTCGGCGGCAGCGGTTCAGTGAGCGCAAGTCTTTCCCGCTCGCAGCTCACCCTCTCCGGCACGTTCGAGGGCCTGCCTGCAGCTGCGGCTTCCGTGACTCTGCGCGAAGGTGTGGCGACCGGCGCCCGTGGACCGGTCATCGCCGAATTGCAGGTCACGCGTAACAGCCGCGGATCGATCTCGGGGGAGATCCGGCTGGATCGTCGTCAGATTTCAGCACTGCGCGAAGGTCGTCTTTACGTGCAGCTGAACGGGGAATCCGGGGTGGAACCCGACAACGCCATCCTGTGGGGGTGGCTGCTGGCAGAGGACTAAATCGTATGAGATTCATTGCAAACATCGCCTGCCTGGGTAGCGTCGTGTGTCTCGCCACACTGCCGCGGCTCGCCTCGGCGTTTACTGCTGAACAGGCTGCGGCCGGCGCTTCGCTCTATCAGAGCCGGTGCACGATCTGTCACGGCGCAAACCTGCGCCAGCTCCCGGATGCGTTGATCGGCGGTCCGGAATTCGTTTCGAAGTGGAGCGAACGCAGCGCGAGTGAACTGCTCGAACAGGTCAGCAGCTCGATGCCGCCGGAGGCGCCCGGGAGTCTGGGCACTGCCGCCTATGCGAATGTCGTGGCCTATGTACTGGAAATGAACGGCGGCATCGCCGACGACGAACCGCTCTCGCTGGCGAGTACTGCGTTGCTCGGTGCCGGACTGACTGGCGAGATACCCGCCGGCCAGCAGCCCTTCGAAGAGCCACTCGGTATTACGGTTGCAGGAACCGTCCGCAATTTCACGCCGGTCACCGACGCGATGTTGCGCGATCAGCCCGCCGGTGACTGGCTCATGCTGCGCCGCGACTATCGCGCGTCGAATTTCAGCCCGCTCGATCAGATCACGCCGCGCAACGCGGGCTCGCTGCAGCTCGCCTGGATCTGGCCGATGCGCGACGGAGGTACCAATCAGCCGGCACCGCTGGCACACAACGGCGTCGTCTATCTCGCAAACACCGGCGGCGTCATGCAGGCGCTGGACGGAGCGACCGGCGATCTGATCTGGGAACACGAAGTCGGCGGTGAAATTGCGCCGCGCGGCATCGCGCTCTACGACGACATGCTGATTTTCCAGCGCTCCCAGGGCTGGTCGCTCGAGCGATTCGCAGCGAGCCTCGTTGCACTCGATGCGCGCACCGGGGAAACACTCTGGGACGTCGTCATGCCCGACGTCTATGCGACGAACAGCGGTCCGATCATCGCCAACGGCGTCATCGTTCAGGGTATGGGCACCTGCTCGACATACGAGGACAACAAGTGCTTCATCAGCGGCTATGACCCGGAAACGGGCGAGCAGCTCTGGCGCTTCCGCACCGTCGCACTGGACGGCGATCCCGGCGGCGACACCTGGGGCGGACTGCCGGATCTGTATCGCGCCGGCGGCGAGAGCTGGATTACCGGGAGTTTCGACCCTGAACTCAATCTGACGTATTGGGGCACAGCGCAGGCCAAACCCTGGATGCCTGTGAGCCGTGGTATGGGAAGTCGTGACGAGGGCCTGTACACGAACTCGACACTCGCACTCGATGCGCGGACGGGCGATCTCGCCTGGTACTATCAGCATGCGCCGGCAGAGGCACTCGATCTCGACGTGGTTTTCGAACGTGTGCTGGTCGATGCCGGCAACGAAAAGTGGGTGATGTCAGTCGGCAAGGACGGCGTGCTGTGGAAGAACGATCGAGTGACCGGTGAGTACCTCGATCACGCCGAGACGGTTTTTCAGAACGTCTGGGACAGCTTCGATCGCGAAACCGGAAAGCCGCGTTATCGCGACGACATCGAGAACTACGAATTCGGCCAATGGGTGGACGGCTGCCCGAGCACGGCCGGCGGCAAGAACTGGCACGCGATGAGTTTTCATGAGCCGACCCGCCAGCTCGTTATACCGCTGAGTCAGAGCTGCGTATCGTTCCGCGCGCAGGAAATCGAGCAGGTCCCAGGCGGCGGCAGCGGCGGCGGCGCCGATCGACGCTTTTATGAAATGCCGGGTACGAACGGCAACGTCGGCAAGCTCGCAGCATTCAGCGTCGACACACTCGAGGAGATGTGGTCGCTGGAGCAGCGTGCGTCATTTCTCACGGCCGTTTTGACGACTGCAGGCGGGCTCGCCTTCGTAGGCGATCTCGATCGCTACGTCAAAGCTGTCGATGTCAGCAATGGCGACGTTGTCTGGCAGACGCGTGTCACGACGTCGGTTCAGGGATTTCCGATCAGCTATGCTGCAAACGGCAAACAATATGTCGCCATTGCGACGGGACTCGGCGGCGGTAGTCCGCGCCTCGTTCCTTCGACGATAACGCCCGAGATCCGCGTGCCGACACGCGGGCAGGCGCTGTACGTTTTCGCGCTGCCGGACTAGTCGTCGCTCGCCACTCGAAACGCCAGTAGCACGTTGCCGGGCATTCCGCCGTTGCGGCCATAGCCGGAGGTGACGTAAACGCGTCCGCCGGCGATGACCGGACCGTCGCCGTCGAGTGAACCGCCGCGGGCCGATACGTCGTTGACTGTCTCGAATGCCCGCGCCGTGTCGAAGTCCCAAAGCACACGTCCGTCGTCCGCCGCAAATGCGCGCAGATGACCATCGACGCTGCCGGAGAATACGACTCCCGGGATCGCAGTCACGGCCGCCGGCTGCGCCGGGGAACACACGGGCTGTGACTGCGGACATGCAGCTGGCGGCGCATACCAGATGCGCTCACCCGTCATCACGTCGAGTGCGCTCAGTCCGCCGCCGCGATTTGGATCGACGCCGTTGGGACGCGGATCAACCGCGTCGCGGTCAGCCTGCTGGCGCCGAGCGAGATCCGATACCGCCGCAAAGACGAGCCGCCCGTCGCTTGCCATGCCCCATTGGACACCGCCATTGATGCCGCCCTGACCGACGCGCGTCTGCCAGAGCACACGGCCCTGATCCGCCGGATCGAGTCCGAACACGACCCCGGATTTCTGCCCGATCAGCAGTCGCTCGCGCCCGTCGGCGCGTTTGACGAGTACTGCGGATGCGCCGATATCCGTGTCTTCCCCGGGGCAGCCCGCTTCGAGGCGACGGCAATACAGATTGAACTCATCGCCGGGGGTGATTTGCTGAGACCAGGCGATCGCGCCGTCATCGAGTCTGATCGCGACGACTGCATCGCTATAGGCCGTTTGCCCGGTGTAATTGTTGCCGGTCGTCACGTAAAGCAGGCCACGCTCGCGATCGAGCGTCGGCGCCGACCAGGTGCCGGCGCCGGAAGGTCCGTACATTGCAACCCCGGTATTCGTCGCACCGATTCGCTCCGGCACTTCGCGGACCAGCCAGGACTTCCACAATCGTGCACCGTCTTCGATCCGATAAGCGACGATGCTGCCGCGGAACGTACAACACTCATAAGCGGGGTTCAGCGGGCGACTCTCTTCCCAGGAAGCGACGGGCACATAGACGACGCCTTCGTGCGCAACCGGGGCGCCTGTCAGCTTGGTCGACTCGTGCATTTCCGGGCGCGCACGCCACAGCAGCCGGCCGCTGTGTGCATGCAGCGCGTAAAAGCCACCGCTTTGATCGCCAAACATCAGTGCATGACCTGCCTGAGGATCACTGGCATCGACCGCGGCAACGAGCATGGCCGTGCGCACCGGCCCGTCCGCCTGGTAATGCCAGTCGATGCAGC
>JASFSB010000268.1:0-4222 GCA_050114615.1 Gammaproteobacteria bacterium | reverse complement strand
AGACATTGCGGGGACTCGGACGAACATGTTGACGGAGCAGGTGCTCAACGGCGCAGCCTTTCCCACAATCAGCCTTACCGGTACACGGCTGTCCGGCGTTGGTGAAAATCAGACCATCGTCCTGACAATATCGCTGCTCGGACGCAGCGTTTCGCTGACCGTTCCGGTCAATGTTTCCTTCGACGCCTCGAGGCTGCGCGCCCAGGCGGATTTCAGGCTGATGCACGAGGATCTCGGCATGCAGCCGTTCAGCGTCATGATGGGTGCACTGCAGGTTGCGCCCGAGATCGATTTCACCGTGGACATTCACGCGAACCTGAGCGCCGGCGGAGGCGCAAGCGCGCCTTAAGCGATTCCCGTGAGTACCGCCAAGGCTGAGCCGCTGTGTGCCGACAGCATGACTGCGGCGCTGGCCGGGTTCGTCGAGCGCCGGGAAGTGCCCGGCGTGCTCGCAGTGGTAACGGACGTCGACCATACGATATACACCGGTGCGCTCGGCCTGGCCGGGCGTCGCAGCGGCATGCCGATGACCGGCGACACCGTCTTTAGAATCGCTTCGATGACCAAACTCGTCACGAGTCTCGCCGTCATGATGCTCGTCGATGAGCAAGCCGTCGACCTCGACGCACCGTTGTCGAAGTATCTGCCCGCCTGGCGCCAGCCCGATGTGCTCACAATGTTTGATCATTACTCCGGCGAATACCGAACGCGGCCTGCGCATAAAGCGGTCACCGTCAGAGAGCTGCTCTCGCATACGTCCGGATATGGCTATTGGTTCCTCGATCGACGATTGTTCGAACTCGTCGAAGGCGAGCCCGATTTGCTAAGGCCTCCGTTTCTGATCGACGAGCCTGGTACGCGATTCAATTATGGGACGAGCACCGATGTGCTCGGGCAGATAATCGAACCGGTGACGGGCAAGACACTCGAACGCTTTTTCGCGGAGCGAATATTCAAACCGCTCAACATGCGCGATACCTCGTTTGAGCTGCCGATCAATCCTGATCGACTGGCCAGCGTATTCACGAGAACTGCCGACGGCTTTTCTGAGCAGGAGATGGAAACGACTGCTCCGGCGCCGCGCGGCGGTGGCGGTCTGTATTCGACAGCGGAAGACTATTGCCGGCTGATGCGAGTGTTCCTGAACAAAGGCGAGTGCCGCGGCAAGCGGCTGCTGAGCGCGTCAGCCTGCGAAGCGATGACGCGCAACCAAATCGGTGATCTCTATGCGCAGGTTCAGACGACGGCATTCCCGGAACGTTCCAACGATTTCATCTTCATGAACGGCACTCAGAAGTTCGGCTTCGGCCTGGCGATCGAGTCCGCCGATCAGCCAGGCGGCCGTCCCGCGGGGACGGCGAGCTGGGCAGGGATATTCAATACGTATTTCTGGATCGACTTTGAGAATGAGTTCGCCGCGGTGGTGCTGATGCAGATGCGCCCGTTTGCGGATGTGCACTGCGTGGAAGTCTGCCGACGGTTCGAGCGGGCGCTTTACGATTGCCTGAACGCTTCATAGCACCGGCCCGGCCGCCGCGACGCGGGGGCTGTGGCATCATGGTCTGCAGTTGACAACACCAGGAGACGCATCGCATGCGCTGGTTTGTCTGGTTGATACTGACGACCGTGCTCGTGCCGGCTTACGCTGATGCGCAGGACGCTGCGAGTCGCGAGATCGCGCGGGCTCCGGCATTTTCCGCGGATGAGCTGCTCGCGCCGCCGACCCGTAACTGGATAACGAACGGCGGCAATGTCTTCAATCAGCGCTATTCGCCGCTCGATCAGATCAATCGTTCGAACGTGCGTGAGCTGCGCGCCCGGTGGCGCACGTCGATGGGTTCGGCGGACGGTTTTCGCAATTCCGGACAAACCCAGATTCTCGCCTGGGAGGGAACACTGTTCGTGACCAATGGCGAGAACGATGTGTTCGCGCTCGACGCGGACACCGGCGAGATCCTCTGGAGGCATCACGGTGCCCCGGATGGGGGCAGCGGTAATCCGCTCGGCTGGGCGAACCGGGGCGCCGCGCTCGGTGACGGCAAGGTGTTCGTCACACAGATCGATGCGCGCCTCAAAGCCCTGGACCAGCGCACCGGCGAGGTCCTCTGGGATGTGCAGGCGGAACGCTGGCAGGATGGCTTCAGCATTACGAGTGCGCCGTTGTATTTCGACGGTCTCGTCGTTACCGGTTTCTCGGGCGGTGAGATGGGAACGCGCGGGCGCGTCAAAGCTTTCGATGCCGACACCGGCGCGCTGGCCTGGACGTTCTATACCGTTCCGGCGCCAGGGGAATTCGGCAGCGCAAGCTGGCCGGAAGACAGCGACGCCTGGAACTACGGCGGAGCGCCCGTGTGGCAGACGCCGGCGCTCGACCCGGAGCTCGGATTGATCTACTTTTCGACGGGCAACCCCGGTCCGGACCTGCACGGCGGAGTACGCGCCGGCGACAATCTGTTCAGCGTGTCGATCGTCGCGCTCGAGGCGGCGACGGGCGCATATCGCTGGCACTTCCAGCAGGTGCATCACGATATCTGGGACTATGATTCGCCGAATCCGATCGTGCTGTTCGACATGGCTTACGATGGCGGGCCGCGTCGAGCGCTCGTGCAGGTTTCGAAAACCGGCTGGGCTTATATCCTCGACAGGACGAACGGTGAGCCGATCATCGGGATCGAAGAGCGACCGGTGCCGCAGGAGCCGCGCCAGGCGACCGCTGCCACGCAGCCGTTCCCGCTCGGCGATGCGATCGTGCCGCAGTCGATCGATATTCCCCCGGAGCAGACAGAGTCACTCACCGATGGCGGCGAGATCGTCAACGACGGACGGATCTTCACGCCGTTCTGGACGACGCCTATCGCGGTCAAGCCCGGCACGATGGGCGGGGCGAACTGGCCACCGAGCTCGTATGATCCGACGACCGGATTGCTGTACGTTTGTGCGAGTGATCGGATCAGTGCATTTCGGGTCAATGCGGATCTCGAGCAGCCCGGACCGAACCAGGTCTATATGGGCGGACGTTTCACTCAGACGCAGGCTGACGATCGCGGCATTTTTGCGGCCGTCGACATGCGGACCAACCGCATCGCATGGCGTCAGCAGTGGCGCGAGATATGCTATAGCGGCTCTGTCGTAACGGCAGGAGGTCTCGTGTTCGTGGGTCGCAGCGATGGCCGACTGACTGCACTCGATTCGCGCAACGGTCGGCTGTTATGGGAGTTCATGACAGACGCGGGCGTCAATACGACAGTCACCACATTCGAGCGTAACGGCGAGCAGCGCGTTGTCGTGCACGCCGGCGGCGGAACGTTCGCCAATGCGACGCGCGGCGACGGCATCTGGATGTTTTCGTTGAGCGGTACGATGAACTCGCTGCCGCCGCGATCCGGCAACGTCGCCGCAGGCCGAACCCGTGTGCCCGCAACGGCCCCCGATTCCGGCCAGGGAAATCCGGAGCGGGGCGCAGAAATCTATGCCCAGGCCTGCATCGCCTGCCATGGTTCGGCCGGCGACGGCGGTCATGGCGGCGGACCGACGCTGATCGACGGGCTCGACGCTGTGACGATCGAGGCTGTGACGGCGGCAGGGCGCAACACGATGCCGGGTTTCGGTGCGGTCTATTCAGCGCAGGAACTGCGCCACCTTTCGAGTTACATTCTGCAGCGGCTGGCTTCGCCATGACTCGGCGGAGGAAGAAACGGCAGTAGATCTTCCCGGTCGTCCGATGTTTCCGCGTGGCTTCAACAGCCCGACCCGCTTCGAGGCTGACGTTTACGACTGCGAGGTCTGGGGCGAGATATCCCACGGATATGGCAGGCAACTTCTCATGATCGACCCGCATTCCCTGGAAACACTGGGTCGATGGGATTTTCATGGCAAGTGGACAGCAACGAGCATGTCTGCACATCCGAAGATCGATCCGATCACCGGTAAAATGATCACCTACGGATACCAGGCGAAAGGCGATCTATGCGATGACATTGCGGTGTACACCGTGAATGCGTCCGGCCACATCGTCAAGGAAGTCTGGCTCAAGTCGCCCTGCCGATCGCATTGCCGTCGGCTGCAGCGACGCTCGCGAAGCGCTCGGCGTCGCATTCGGACTGGACGATCGAGGACATGTGGACCGGCTATCCGTGCCCGGCGCACGACATCGGTTATGGCCAGGCGCCGCAGCATCGATATTTGCCGCCGACGGCCCGACTGGCTGGCAGCATCGGCATCC
>JASFSB010000267.1:0-4227 GCA_050114615.1 Gammaproteobacteria bacterium | reverse complement strand
CCGGGAATCCGCTCCACTGCGCGCGTTTCGATGCGCGCAGCTATTTTCGTGATGCGCTGCGACAGCTGCGCCGGATGCACGCGCACGGCATCGCCCATAACGACCTCGCCAAAGAAGCCAACTGGATTTGTATGCCGGGCGACTGTGCGGGTATCGTCGATTTTCAGATCGCCTGCCGCTTCGCGCAGCGCGGCCGGATATTTCGCATGCTGGCGCGCGAAGACCTGCGCCATCTGCTGAAACACAAGCAGCATTATGCGGCCGAGCTGCTCACGCAGCGGCAGCGCGCGATTCTTGCGCAACCGCTTTGGACGGCTCGCTTGTGGCGCCGTTGTTTCAAGCCCGTCTATCGGTTCGTCACGCGACGACTGCTGGGCTGGCCGGAACGCAACAGCGCAATCGAACGCGGGATTTAGCGCCACAAATCCTGTTGCCTGCCCGCAGCTGAGTTAAGCTCGACACTTCGGATCAGTGGTTTTTCAGATATGAAATTCTGTCACGAACACAACGCCAGCCGTCCGCTGGACGTCGAGCGCCCTTTCGGCATTCGCGTGCGAATCCGATCGAACGACACGTTCGCGAGGATCATCGGTGAAGACTGGATGCACGAGCACTGGTACGAAACCAAATTCGAACGCGATCAGGCATTGCAGGACATGGCGAGCCGTCACCTGTACTCGCGCAACGGCGACCGACCGACACTCCGCTACGAGGCTATCGAGCGCTGATCACCGGCCGATGCCGGCGCAGCCATGCGCGGTAGTCGATCAGCTGTGCAAGCGCTGCATGACGATCGACTCTGCCGAGGCGTACGAGCCAGCGCGCTGCATACTCAGCGTCGCGCAGGCCACGGTCAGCGGCCAGACCCGCCATGCAGCGGCGCTGCAGGACGTCCGTGATGCTGCGGGCCCATTGCGAATCGATCGCGAATGCGATTTCGGCGACCAGCACCTGGCTTTGCGGTCCCAGAACCATCGCAAGCTCGCGTGACTCGCCGGCGAGTGCCAGAATATCTGCCGCCCCGGCACCGTATATCTGCAGCAGTCGACGCGCCAGCTCAGCATTGAACACGGCCGTGAGCTCCGCTTCGAGTTCCCCGCGCTCGTTCGCATCGAGCATGCCCGGAAACCGTCGACTCGCCGTATCGCTGCCTCGCCGGGATGCCGGGAGTCGCTTGCGTATCCTGTGCAGCACGTCTTCGGCAAGCGAACGGTGCGTGGTCAGCTTGCCGCCGATTATCGAAAACATGCCCTGTGCGCGCGTGTGAGCATGTATGTGATGCCGGCGCGTGATCGATCCTGGCGTTCCTTCATTTTGAAACGGCAGCGGGCGAACGCCGGCGTACCCGTAACAGACCTGCTCCTCGAATGGACCAGCCTGCGGAAAAATCCTGCGCGTCTCATCGAGCAGCCATGCTGCCTCGGCATCCGTCATTGTCACGTTCGCCGGGTCGCCGTCGAATCGGACATCTGTCGTACCGATCAGCAATAAGCCATTCCACGGCACGATAAAGAACGGTCGGCCGTTACTGGACGCTTCGACGTAGAGTGCATCGTGCGGTAATCCGGCGACCGGCATGACGACGAGATGACTGCCCCGCGTGCCGCCGATCAGGCGCTGCGCGGCATGACCGGCCGCAACTCGATCGACCCAGGGTCCGCCCGCATTGATGATTACGGTGCCGGCAGCCCGGTGCGTCGACCCGGCTTCGACGTATTCCACACCCCGGGCCTGGCCGCCCTCGACGATGATGCTGGTCACCGGGCAATGCGTACGTATCACGGCTCCGTTTGACGCCGCATCGATGCACAGTTCGACGACCATACGCTCCGGCCAGGTAACCTGCGCATCGTAGTAGCACGCCCCGCCTTCGAGCCCCGCCGCACGCAGACCCGGCAGCTTTGCGAGCATCTCCTCGCGCGACAGCATGCGGTGCCAGGGAAGCGACTTGCGCCAGGACAGGCAATCGTACAGCGTCAGTCCAAGCGCAATCTGCCAGCGCGCGCGGCGTGCCCCGGCATAACAGGGAATATACAAAGGTATCGGCGCGACGAGGTGACCGGCCGCCCTGAGCAGACTCTCACGGTCGTCCAGCGACTCATAGACCAGCCCGAACTCGGCGTGTTCGAGATAGCGCAGGCCGCCGTGAATCAGGCGCGTGGCCGCGGCGCTCGTACCGCTACACAGATCGTCGCGCTCGAGCAGCAGAACGGTGCAACCGCGCAGGGCCGCCGCGCGGGCGATCGCGGCGCCGTTGATTCCGCCGCCAATGACGATGACGTCATAGTGCGGCGCCCGCCCAGGTGAACCGGCGAAAACCGACATCGCTCCGCGTGCCTGCTGCCGGCCGGCGTGCCCGGGCGAAATCAGGCCGGGCGAATCTGGCCGGTGCCGCGCACGAGGTATTTGTAGCTCGTCAGCTCCGCAGCGCCGACCGGTCCGCGCGCATGGATCCGACCGGTTGCGATGCCGATTTCCGCACCCATGCCGAATTCAGCACCATCGGCGAACTGCGTCGAGGCATTGTGCATCAGAATCGCACTGTCGAGCTCACGGAAAAAGCGTGCGACGGCCGCATCGTCTTCGGCGATGATGGCATCGGTGTGACCGGATCCGTATTGACGGATGTGCGCGATCGCGGCGTCGATGCCGTCGACGACACGCACTGCAACGACCGCATCCAGGTACTCGCGACCCCAGTCCTCGGACGTCGCCGGAAGGCTTTCGGCAACGAGCTCACGGGTCCGCTCATCCCCGTGAATTTCGCAGCCCGCTGCCACCAGCGCCCCGACGATGACCGGCAGATGCGTCTGCGCGCACGCCCGGTCGATCAGCACGGCTTCAGTCGCACCGCAGATGCCCGTGCGCCGCATCTTCGCGTTGACGACGATGTCCCGAGCCATCTCGAGGTCGGCGCTCGCATGGACATAGGTATGACAGATACCCTCGAGATGTCCCATGACCGGTACGCGGGCGTCCTGCTGCACGCGCGCGATGAGACCTTTGCCGCCACGCGGCACGATGACGTCGACGTATTCAGTCATGTCCCGCAGCAAAATGCCGACCGCTTCGCGATCCTGGGTCGGCACGAGCTGGATGGCTTCGCGCGGCAGGCCCGTGTCGGCCAGCGCCTGGGCCATGCACTCGCCGATCGCCGCACTCGATCGCGCGCTTTCGCTGCCGCCACGCAGAATCACCGCGTTGCCGCTGCGCAGGCACAGCGCACCGGCATCAGCCGTGACGTTAGGGCGACTCTCATAGATGATGCCGATGACGCCCAGCGGCACGCGCACCCGTTCTATCACGAGGCCGTTCGGGCGCTCCCGACGTTCGAGCACCGTACCGACCGGATCGTCGAGCTCGGCAATGGCGTCGATGCCCGCCGCCATCGACTCGATACGCGCGGACGTCAGCGCGAGTCGATCGAGCATCGCCCCGCTCAGACCCTGTGCCCGCGCGGCTTCCATGTCTTTGGCGTTGGCTGCCAGAATACGCGCCTGCGCGCTGCGGATCCGCGCCGCCATCGCATGCAGGGCCCGCGTCTTCAGCGCCGGCTCGGTCTGCGCGAGTGTGGCAGCAGCCGCGCGTGCTGCCGCACCGAGTGCGCGCATGCGCGTCGTCAGATCTGACCCGATATCATGTTCGGCTGTACTCATTCGTTGCTACCGTGCGGATTGAGGACCATATCGTCACGGTGGATGATCTCATCCCGGCCGCGATATCCCAAGGCTGCTTCGATTTCACTGGTCTGCAGGCCGGCAATGAGTCGCGCTTCGTCAGCGCTGTAGGCACACAGACCCGTCCCGATTTCGCCGTTGTCCTGCGTGAGGATGCGCACGGCATCCCCGCGACCAAAGCCACCCATGACCTCCCTGACGCCTGCCGGAAGCAGGCTGCGGCCGGCCCGTAAAGCGCGCAACGCGCCGGCATCGACGCTCAGCGCACCCTGAGGCCCGAGCGTCCCGGCAATCCATTGCTTGCGTGCAGCTCGCGGAGTCGCCGCTGCGGGAAACCATGTCGCCGTTGCACCGCGCTCCAGCGCGGTCAGCGGATACATGACATGCCCGTTCGTGATCGCCATGCGGCAACCGGCAGCGACGGCCACGCGCGCGGCTTCGAGTTTGGTGCGCATGCCACCGGAGCCGTGCGATGTGCCCGGGCCGCCGGCCATTTCGAAATGTTCCGGCCGCAACTCTGCGACTTCCGGAATGTGTACTGCCGCGGGGT
>JASFSB010000266.1:0-4233 GCA_050114615.1 Gammaproteobacteria bacterium | reverse complement strand
CTTGCGCCCGAACAGGTACCGGGCGTTCGGGAACGTCGGCAGCCATTCGCCGTCGACGAGCCGCGTGTTCCAGCCGACGTGATCGAAGTGCAGGTGCGTGCATAGCACGGTATCGATGCCGTCCGGGTTGAAACCGGCATGCGCCAGATCACTGAGAAAATCCGTCTGCATATTCGTAAAGACGTCGAATTCACGCTGGCGGTCCGCGCCGATGCAGGTGTCGAGCATGATGCGTCGCTCGGGCGTCTGCATGACGAAACATTGAAATGAGATGATCATCTTGCCTTCGGCGTTCGCGAAATGCGGCTGCAGCCACGGATAGGCGAGAACTGTCTCCGGTGTGGCATCGGGCAACAGCATCGTAATATCGTCTTCCCAGTTATTGACTTCGACGAGCCGCGTGATCTCCACATCACCGATTCGCCAGGTTCGGATCGTCTCGATGGTCATTTGCGCTCCTTCCTGGTAAGTCTATGTCTCGGCAACGGGCTCAGGGGCCGGCCGGCCGAGAATCATGTCCGCTGCTTTCTCGGCGATGGCGACGACGCTCGCATTCGTGTTTGCGCCGACGATGCGAGGATAAACAGACGCGTCGGCAACGCGCAGTTTTTCCAGTCCGTGAACTCTGAGCTCGTGGTCGACGACATTGTTGCCAGCCGGGCCCATCCGGCATGACGAACCGGGATGATGCACGGTGACGAGCGTATTGCGAATATGCTCAATCATCGCTTCGTTGCTGGTCACGTTCGGGCCGGGCAGGACTTCGCGTGCGCGATAACGTTTGAACGCATCGTGCGCGAATACCTGCCTCGCGAAGCGCAGACCATGCAAAATCATCTGAATGTCTTCTTCGGCAGATCCCAGTGCAAGATCGATGAGCGGCTCCACGAGCGGGTCCGGGCCGGCAAGCGAAATTGATCCGGTGCTCTTCGGGTACAGACACACGGCCATCGCGGCGAAGCCGTGTCCGAGCGGAATCGGAAACGGCTTCGTATTGCGACGGGCCGGCTGAAAGACGATCTGCATATCGGGGCGGTCAATCTGCGGTTTGGATTTGATGTACGCGTTCGTCTCAAACAGATTGCTCGCCAGCGGCCCGGTCCGGGTCAACAGGTATTGAAAGCCCTGCAGAACGTTGCGCGGCATTGCCTTCCACGACAGTCCGTAGGAGGTCGAATCGGACATTTCGAGCGCCAGCGGTGCGGCCGGGTGGTCGCGCAGATTTCGGCCGACAGCCGGCAGATGGTGCACGGGGTCGACGCCCCACATTCGCAGTGCAGTTTCGTCACCGATGCCGGAGTTCAGCAATATGTGCGGTGAGTGATATGCGCCGCCGCATACAATGACTTCGCGATTGGCGCGCAGCCGTTCGATACCGCCGGGTGCCTGCACTTCGACGCCCTGCGCCGCCTGGCCCTGAAGCACGACGCGCCTGACACGGGTTCTGGTTATGACTTCGAGATTGCTGCGCGACATCGCCGGGCGCAGGTACGCGCTGGCCGTCGATACACGTCTGCCTTTCCAGATGTTTCCCTGACGATATCCGTAGCCGTTCGGCCGCGGCACGTTGAAGTCATCGAGTTCTTCGTATCCCTGATCCGCCATCGCGGTGTTGAAGGCATCGCACAGGCGGTTGCGGGCGGTCGGGAAACTCACGCCCATCGGTCCGCCGGTCGCGTGGTACGGTGAATGTGCGTATTCCGGATTGTGCTCAGAACGCAGGAAATAGGGCAGCAGATCTGCGTAGGACCAGCCGGGATTGCCCATCGTCGCCCAGTCGTCGAAATCGGCCGCCGGGCCCCGGTAGTAGGCCATGCCGTTGATGGATCCGGATCCGCCGATGATCCTGCCGCGGGGCAGTGGCACCTGGCGACCCCCCAGCGCCGGCTGCGGCACCGTCGCCAGTCCCCAGCCGAATTTCCTGCTCATGATCGCCGCACCCACTGCGGCGGGAATGCAGACATATGGATGCCGTTCCGAGCCGCCTGCCTCGATCAGGCAGACGCTGCTGGCCGGGTTCTCGGACAATCGTGCAGCCAGCAGGCAGCCGGCCGTGCCCGCACCGGCGATGATGTAATCGAATTCACGATCAAACGCTGGTTCCGGACTATTCAAAGCTGGCTGCCCCCGGTCAGAATCCGGCAGTGACGCCGGCATCGGCATTATTCTGGAAATCGGCGCCGATATTCAAATTCGCCGAACGCAGCAGCATCCTGTGGCGTCTATAATTCGGACGTCTCAGCATAGCGCGCGATGTGGCAACCCGATGCATTCAGCCGTCAACTACATCAGTCCGGATACAGATAAGCCCGAAGTCTTTCTGTTCGAACCACCCCCCGGCGTACCGCGCCAGTTCCCGACTGTGCGGCATGTCGTTCAGGTGCACAATGGCCGCGAAGACCTCGACGCCTTGTCCCTCGATCGGCAGGGCTTCGTGCTGCGAAACGATCCCAGGAGTGTCGTTGCCGACTTCTACGACGAAAAAGTAATCGAGGAAGGTTACTACGCGAATATGGCCGGTCTGATCAAACGGGAGACCGGTGCCTCCGACGTCGTCGTCTTTGACCACACTTATCGTTCATCACGAGAGCTGCGCCCCGGAGAATCTGACGCGAATCAGCCGGTCGTTAACGCCCACAGCGATTACACCAACGAGTCCGGGCCTGCGCGCGCCGCCGACGTCTGCGGAGATCGGTATTCCGAAGCGATCGAGGAACGACGCTACCTGATCGTCAATGTCTGGCGACCGATCAACGGTACGGTGGAACAAAAGCCGCTTGCACTGTGCGACATTCGAAGTATGTATGCGGAGGATTTCGTCGCAGCCAGAATCCGGTTTCCGAACGGCAGAAACGGCGGAGTCATGGCGATTCGGCACAGGGACGAACATCGCTGGTTCTATTTCCCGAAGATGTCGGTCGACGAAGTGCTGCTATTCAAATCGTTCGATCCGCGCGCATTCGGCGCGAATCGATTCGGAGCGCACTGTGCCGTCGAGGAGCCCGGCATGACCGGCGACGAGCGAACTCGCGAGAGCATCGAAATCCGGGCCGTTGCGCTCTTTGATCGATGATTATCGATCGGTAGTATTCGATCGGAAATTTCGATCGCCGGGTGCAACCTGCTACCAGAACTCCGGCGGTGCGATGTCCTCCAGTTCTTCGGCGAAGCCGATCTTCCCGTACCTGGATGCCGAGAACAGCAATGGTTTTCCGCCTTCTTCGGTCATTGCAAAAATGCGTCCGATGAATAACGTGTGATCGCCGCACGAAGCCGTTGAATCGACCGTCGTCGCCAATGAGGCGACGCTTTGTTCGAGAACCGGCGTGCCGTCGAACATTCGAAACTCCGGTGTCCGCCCGGGCACCGGCTTTCCGGAGAAATGCTGCGACAGCCATTGCTGGTCTTCACGCAGGAAAGACACTCCGAAATGCCGAGCTCTTCTCAGTCGCGGCGCCATTCTTGCTGCGTTTCCGATTGACACGACGCAAAGCGGCGGATCGAGCGAGCCGGCAGTGAACGCGTTGGCCGTCATCCCATAAATCTCGCCTTCGATGGCAGTCGTTACGACGGTGATGCCTGTCGCGAATCGGCCCATTACGCGTCGAAACAGACGCGCGTCTGCGGGGTCCAGTCTGGGTGCCAGCGGTAATCTGCTCATATTGGTTCGGCTGATCGGAAGTTCTTCGGATTCGCGAGCACTGCCTCGCCCGGGCGTTGATTGTACAGATTCGGACACAGGACCGCCTTGCCACGTGGAGCCGGAGCGGATCGACCCGTTGCGCTCGTCGTGTCGCCGACCCGCGCCCGATAATTTATAGACAAGATTATCGACAATGTAGCCGACAATGCCAACAATCCGCAGAATGCTCAAACCATAGAAAGAAAACACGGCTGTTCGAATTACTGCCATCAGGGGAGGGGTAAGGATGGACTACAGGACCAGACTGACGTTGGCCGGGGCGATCGGGTCAATGTTCGCACCGACCGTTTTGCCCAGCAGCTGGAGGAAATCGTCGTCACTGCAACGCGGTGCGCGGAAAGTCTCCAGGACGTTCCTATCTCAGTGACCGCGATCACCGGTGATGCGATTCTCTACGGCGGCTTTTCCGACATGGAAGATCTGTCGACATCCGTTCCCAACCTTTACTGCGGGATGATTCTGCCGGCCAGGCGATTCTTTCCAGAGGCAGATCATCGCGCAGTATGGTTCGGATGAGGAGTCGAGCGTCG
>JASFSB010000265.1:0-4236 GCA_050114615.1 Gammaproteobacteria bacterium | reverse complement strand
GGCCTGGATTCGGCTGGCGGGCGATCCCATTCAGCCAGCAGTTCAGCCCGCCGTGCATCCGCAACCTCGACAGATGCAGATTTGATCGGCCCGAAACCGCGGATGGACTCCGGCAGTTCGGCAAGTGCGACAGCCGTCTCCAGCCGTTCTTTCGTCAGCTCTTTCGCGAACCGATCGAGTAACGACTCGTAATCCGCGATCAGACGCCGCTCCAAACGCCGCTCGCGCGTGTATCCGAACACATCGAACGGACCTCCGCGCAGCGACCGCATGCGGGCGAGCAAACGCAGAACCGGCAATATCCAGGGCCCGACCCTGTACTTTCGCGGTCTGCCCGTCGTCGGGTCTTTGCGTGCAAAAAACGGCGGTGAGAAATGAAATTCGGTCTTGAAGTCATTGCGAAAATGCTTCTTCAATCCCTCGAGAAATCCAGTCTGCGTATGCAGGCGAGCAACTTCGTATTCGTCCTTGTACGCGAGCAATTTGAAGAGATTCCTTGCAACAGCCGTCACGAGACGCCGTGAATCGGGCGCGACCCTGCGCTCGAGCGCATCGATTTCGCTGACGCGGTCCCGATAACGCTGCGCATAGGCCTGGTCCTGATAATCTCTGAGCCAGGCGGCGCGGCGCGCGACGATTGCCGAAAGCTCCGTCGCCGGCTTCTCACTGGAGCGTGAGTCGTTGAGCAGGTCTGCAACGATTTCAGGGCTGTGTGCCGCAAAACGACCCCAGTTGAACGCCTGCTTGTTACCTTCGACGTTGACTGCGTAGAGCTCGAGCGCGCGATAGAGAGCCTCGCCGGACAGTGGCAACAGACCGCGCTGGAACGCGAAGCCGAGCATAAAGATATTTGCGCCGATGTTGTCGCCGAGCAGCGCATCGGCGAGATGTGTGGCATCGAGCGTAAACACTTCCCGGCTCGATTTCTCGATAGCCGTCAGCATCTCATCGGCAGGAAACCGGAAATCGCGATCGAGAATGAAGTCCGAGGGCATTTCGGCATGTGTATTGACTACGGCCTTCGAGCGATCGTCGGCCAGCATGCTCAGGGTTTCCTGACCTGCCGCGACCATCAGATCGGCGCCGAGTAACAGATCGACCTGACCGGCAGGAATCCGCGATGTGTGCATGGCCTCGCGCGAATCCGCAATACGGACGTGAGACAGGACCGCGCCGAATTTCTGTGCAAGTCCGGTCTGGTCGAGCTGCAGCACCGATCGGCCTTCCAGATGCGCGGCAAGCCCGATCAGCCCGCTCGCCGTCACGACACCGGTACCGCCTATGCCGACGATCAGAACGTTGTGCACGGCCCCGGCATCGACGCGTTGCGGCGCCGGCAGGCTGGGAACCGATTCCGAAGCGAGCGGCCTTGCCGGATTTCGTTCCGCTCCTTTCAGCGTAACGAAGCTCGGACAGAAACCTTCCAGGCAACTGTAGTCCTGGTTACAGGCCGACTGATTGATATGCCGTTTGCGACCGAATTCCGTTTCATACGACACGACCGACAGGCAATTAGACTGCACGTTGCAGTCACCGCAGCCCTCACATACGAGGTCATTGATGACGACGCGTCGTTCCGGTGCCGCGACCAGGCCGCGCTTGCGTTTGCGGTGCAGCTCGGTTGCGCACGTCTGATCGAATATCAGAACCGACACGCCCGCGCACTCGCGCAGATGCTTCTGAACGATCTCGATCTCACGCCGGTCGCGGACTTCGACGCCGGCGGGAAGGGAGCTGGCACCACGGTATTTTTCCGGATGGTCGCTGAGCACGTAGATGGGTTTTACGCCCTCTGCCTGCAGCTGTCCGACCATATTCGGTACCGTCAGCTGGCCTTCGACAGGCTGACCACCGGTCATCGCGACTGCGTCATTGAACAGGATCTTGAAGGTGATGTTGATATCAGCTGCAACGGCAGCACGAATCGCCAGGACACCGGAGTGCGCGTACGTACCATCACCCATGTTCTGGAAGACGTGTTCAGTCTCGGTAAACGGCGCCTGACCGATCCAGGTTGCGCCCTCTCCACCCATCTGGCTGAACGTCGCGGTATTGCGGTCCATCCAACCGGCCATGTAATGGCAGCCGATTCCGGCAATTGCCCGGCTGCCCTCGGGCACACGTGTCGAGGTGTTGTGGGGGCAGCCCGAACAAAAATGCGGCAGGCGGGTGACTGTCGTCGCGCGTGCCTGCGTTTCGTTCTCCCGCGCATCGAGCATCGCGACCCGGTCAGCGAGATCGGCAAACTCCGGATACCGAACCAGCCGTCGGGCAATCGCACGGGCAACGGCCGAGGGTCGCAGCTCCCCGGTCGATGCCACCAGCGCGCGACCCTGTTCGTCATGCTTGCCGACGATGATCGGCCAGTCGGGGCCACGCTTGTTGTACAGCTGTTCCTTGAGCTGATCCTCGATGAGCCCGCGCTTCTCCTCAACGACGAGGACCTCTTCCAGGCCGTGTGCGAATCGGGCGATTCCGTCGGATTCGAGCGGCCAGCTCATGCCTACCTTGTAGATGACGATCCCGAGCTCGCGTGCGCGGGCCATATCGATGCCCAGATGCTCGAGCGCCTGCATCGTATCGAGATGCGCCTTACCGGTCGTGATGATGCCGTAGCGACGACGTTTGCTGGTCAGGACCTCGCGATCGAAATGATTGGCTGCCGCAAACGCACGTGCTGCATCGAGCCGGTAACGATGCAACCTGAACTCCTGCTCGATTGGCGGATCCGGCCAGCGGATATTCAGGCCACCCGGGGGCATGTTGAATTCCGGTGTAACGATGCGCAACTGATCGCTCGTCAGTGCCACCGTCTGGGTGGCATCGGCCGTATCCTGTACGATGATGAGCCCGGCCCAGCATCCGCTGAAGCGCGACATCGCGAATCCGAGCAGCCCGTAATGGATCAGCTCCTGCACATCACAGGGATTCAGAACGGGAATCATCGCGTCGACGAATCCGAATTCGCTCTGATGCGGCAACGAAGACGATTTACAGGCATGGTCATCGCCTGCGGCAACCAGCACGCCTCCGTAGCGCGAAGCGCCGGCAGCGTTACCGTGCTTCAAAGCGTCGCCTGACCGATCGACGCCCGGCCCCTTGCCATACCACAGAGAATAAACGCCGTCGTACCGAGCACCCGGAAACAGATGCGTCTGCTGGGAACCCCAGATGGATGTGGCTGCCAGATCTTCGTTGAGTCCGGGCTCGAACCGCACGTTGGCCGCTTCCAGATGTTGCCGTGCGCGCCACAGCTCACGATCGAGGCCGCCGAGCGGTGAACCCCGGTATCCCGATACGAATCCTGCGGTATTGAGCCCGGCTGCCGTATCGAGGCGGTGCTGCACGAGCAAAACGCGCACGAGCGCCTGCAGCCCCGTCATGAAGACCACACCGTCATGACGAACGTACGATTCGTCGAGTTTTTCGATTTCGCGCAGGGACATTTGCTGCGTGCCAGGCCCGAGTAAGATCCGCGTCGCGGTATTATCCGGGAATTTGGCCACGATACCCAACCTTACGGTTCTGATGCGATGCCCCCGGTAAATCAGCATGAAGCGTGACGACGGCGCATCCGATGCGATTGTTTCGCTGGATCACGTCGACGCGCGCATCGAGCGACAGCTCGTTCTCCGTGACGTAAGCCTGGAACTGCGCAAAGGTCGGCATCTGGGGATCGTCGGCGCGAACGGTTCCGGAAAGACTACTTTGCTGCGGCTGATCGGCGGCACACACTGGCCTGCACCGGGTCGCGGAACCCGCCGCTATCGCTTTGATCACCGCAACCATCGTGACGCGGTCGAGGCGAGGAAGCGCATTACGCTGGTCGGCCCCGAACTCCAGGACGCCTATCTGCGCCTGGGCTGGAATTTTACCGCAGGTGCGGTTGTCGTCACCGGCGCGCACAGGACCGAGATACCGCGGCGCGCGATCACGGCAGCCGAACTCGATCAGGCCGCGACCCTGCTGGAGGCTCTGGAAGCAGGTCCACTGCTGAATCGGCCATTTCTCGAACTTTCCCGTGGCGAGCAACGCAGAGTGCTCATTGCCCGCGCGCTGGCATTTCGGCCCGAGGTTCTGCTGCTCGACGAGCCGGGCAGTGGCCTCGATGTCTCCGCGCGCAGCGACCTCGACCGCGCAATCGCTCAGGCAGCACGACAGGCCACGATCGTCGCGACGGCCCATTCGGTCGAGGCTTTGCCGCGGCCGATTCGCCAGGTTGTCGAGGTCCGTGAT
>JASFSB010000264.1:0-4245 GCA_050114615.1 Gammaproteobacteria bacterium | reverse complement strand
CACCGAACAGCGGTACTCGCGCGGACTTCCGATCGCAAGCCTCGACGGCGGACTCGTCTTCGAACGCACGACACGGCGCCGCGGCTCTGTGCAAACGCTCGAACCGCGCATGCTGTACGTCAACGTACCGTACGAAGATCAGTCGATGCTGCCCGTATTCGACACGATCATGCCCGACTTCAACCTGATTCAGCTGTTTCGCAAGTATCAGTTTGTCGGTCCTGACCGCATCAGCGACACGGACCAGCTCAGCGTTGGCGTGACGACGCGATTGATCGATGGCACCACCGGCCGTCAGCGCCTCAGGGCCACCCTCGGGCAGACGCGCTACCTGAGCCCGCAGCGCGTCAGCCTCCCGGACGACGCACCGAACGAATCGAGCGCATCCGACTATGTCGCCGAGGTATCGGTCAATCTGCGTGAGTCATGGAATTTCGATCTCGGCTACCAGTGGAACAGCGAAACAAACTCGACCGCGCGCGCCGAAACGAGATTCGAATACCGGCCTCAGGGTGACAGGCTGTTCGGCTTTGGTTACCGCTACAGGCCGGACCTGCTCGAGCAGAGCGACGTTTCGATCGTCTGGCCGGTAACGCAGCGCTGGAGAATCATCGGACGCTACAGCTATTCACTGCTCGAGAATGAACCACTCGAGCAGTTCATGGGCCTCGAATTCGACGCCTGCTGCTGGCGCCTGCGCGTCATCGGACGGCAGTACGTCAGTCGCCGCACCGGCGAGACCGACAGCGCCATCTCGCTGCAGCTCGAACTCAAGGGCCTTTCCACCGGCGCACCGTCCCCGGAAGAGCTGCTCGATCGTGGTATTCTTGGCTACCGGCAAATGCCAGGAAACCCGTGATGCAGTTTCGCCCGACAATCCTTTGCCTGCTTACACTGTCGGCTATCTCCGGCGGCCAGACCGCTGCCCAGACGCGCGAGCTGGGATCGTCCGGGACGCTCATCGAAGGTATTGCAGCAGTCGTGGACGAAGGCGTCGTTCTCCGCAGCGAAGTCGAAATGCGGCTGGACGTCTTTCTTGAAAATTTTCGCCTGCAGCAACAGCAGCTGCCGTTCGAGCAGCGCAGCGCGCTGCCACCGAGATCCGTCCTGCAGGAGCAGGTCCTGGAGCAGCTGATCCTCAAGGAAATTCAGCTGCAGCGTGCCGAGCGTCTCGGCATCGTCATCGGCGACGACGTTCTCAACGAAGCACTGGCACAGATGGCCCAGGGCCTCGGGATCACACTCGAACAGCTGCCCGCGGCACTGGCCTCAGAGGGGCTCAACTACGAGCTGTACCGGCAGGACTCGCGCGACGACATCGCTGTTGCGCAGCTCGAGCAACGTGATGTGCTGTCCAGAATTCGGATCGCGCCGCGCGAACTCGAGCAATGTCTCGAGCGTCTCGAAGCCACAGAAACCGACGAGTTCGACTACAACGTTTCACACATCCTGATTGCACTGTCCGGCAGCGCGACGCGCGACGACATCGCAGCGGCGCGTGAGCGGGCTGAATCCATTCATTCGCAGCTCGAAGCGGGCGCGAGTTTCGCGCAGCTTGCAATCGCCAATTCTGACGGCCCGACCGCCCTGGAAGGCGGTGCGCTGGGCTGGCGCAAAGGCGCGCAGCTGCCTACGATCTTTGCGGACGTCGTGCCGGAAATGCAAACGGGCGAAGTATCCGGGATCATTCAAACGGGCAGCGGCTTTCATATCGTCCGCCTGAACGAGATGCGCGGCGCCGAGCGCGTGATGGTCGATCAGGTCCGTGCGCGCCACATTCTGATCTCTCCCAACGAATTGCTGGATGACGATGCAACGGAACAAAAGCTGCTTGGCCTGCGTGAGCAGCTACTCGCCGGCGAAGACTTTGCCACGGTAGCGGTCGCCAACTCCGAAGATACGGTCTCGGCCGCGGATGGAGGCGATCTCGGCTGGAATGCGCCGGATGCTTTCGTACCTGAGTTCGCCGAGAAAATGACTTCGCAGGAAATCGGCGAAATCAGTGAACCGTTTCGCACGCGTTTCGGCTGGCATATCCTGGAAGTGACCGATCGGCGTTCTTACGATACGACTGACGATCTGAAGCAAAATCGCTGTGTGCAGCAGATTCGGGCAAGTAAGGCCGAGGAGGAACGGCAGCTGTGGCTGCAACAGCTGCGCGATAACGCTTTCGTCGACATACGCCTCTAGCGGCGCTGCGCCGGACGGCCGCGAACGCACATCCGATGGCTGCAGCGCTGCCAGTGATCGCAGTCAGCTCAGGCGAGCCGGCCGGGATCGGACCGGACATATGCCTCGCACTCGCGAACTCGGCGCGTAACGAACGCATCGCGGTCTTGGGTGACCCGGAACTACTGCGCGAACGGGCTCACCAACTCGGCCGGGACGTGCGCATTCGCGCACTGACCGATGCAGCGCGCACGCCTCCCCATATCAGGGGAGAATTGCAGGTCATCGAATACCCGCTGCGCGTTCCGGTGCATGCCGGCAGGCCCGAGCCGGGCAACGCGTCTTATGTGCTGGACATGCTGCGTGCCGGCGCGCGGGGATGTCTCGAAGGGCGCTTTCAGGCACTCGTGACGGCCCCCGTCCACAAGAGCGTCATATCCGCCGGCGGCTTTCCGTTTACCGGCCACACCGAGTTTCTCGCAACGTTCTGCGGCGTCGACCACCCGGTCATGTTACTCGTACGAGACGCTCTGCGCGTTGCACTCGTGACGACTCACCTGCCGCTGCGCAACGTTCCGGATGCCATCACGCAGGAACGCATTTGCGCCGTGGCGCGCGTTCTCGATGCAGACCTCAAAGCTCGATTCGGCATCGAATCACCGCGTGTCCTCGTCCTGGGTCTCAATCCGCATGCCGGCGAGGACGGCACGCTCGGCACCGAAGAACAGGAGATCATCGAGCCGGGCCTGGCCGCACTGCGACGCGAAGGTATCGATGTCACCGGTCCGCGCCCGGCAGACACCGCTTTCACGGCCGAATCGCTGGCGGGCTTCGATGCAGTGCTCGCCATGTATCACGACCAGGGGCTGACGCCGATCAAGGCGGCCGGTTTCGGCAGAATCGTCAACGTGACGCTCGGTCTGCCGATCGTCAGAACTTCGGTGGACCACGGCACGGCTTTGCCGCTTGCGGGCACCGGCCGGGCGGACGCACAGAGCCTGCTCTGTGCCGTTGCGCTCGCTGCTGAACTCGCCGCGCGAACGGCTAACCGGTGATGCTGCAGGCACGCAAGCGTCTCGGGCAGAACTTTCTGCACGACGCGAACGTCATTCGGCGCATCGTCGCAGCGATCGCACCGCAACCCGACGAGCGGTTCGTCGAGATCGGTGGCGGACTCGGGGCACTGAGCGTTGCGCTCGCCGAGCACTGCGACCGACTCGATGTGGTGGAAATCGACTCGCGACTTGCCCTGGAACTCAGCCAGAGATTTCGTGACAATACCCGGGTTCGCATCCACAATGCCGACGCGCTGAAGTTCGACTTCTCGACCTGCGTGCAACATGACGCGAAAATTCGTGTCGCAGGCAATCTTCCCTACAATATTTCGACCCCACTGCTTTTCCATCTGGCAGATTTCAAGACGCTGATTCTCGATATGCATTTCATGCTTCAGAAAGAAGTTGTGGATCGTATGACTGCGCGTCCCGGTACGAAGTCCTACGGACGCCTGACCGTGATGCTGTCGCGCTGGTTCGACGTGGAGGCATGTTTCGACATTCGCCCCGGTTCCTTTCGTCCGCAACCCCGGGTCATGTCGACTCTGGCGCGACTGAAAGTCAGGCAGTCGCCACGATTTCCGGTAGCTGACGAGCAGTATTTCGCAGCACTGGTCACGCACCTGTTTTCGATGCGCCGCAAGACATTGGGCCGCGCGCTGCGCGGCCGCATCTCCGCGGAGGCGCTGGCCGAGCTCGGAATCGATCCGACGGTGCGGGCAGAAACGCTGAGTCCCGAGCGCCTGGCCAGACTCGCTGCAGCCTGCCACTGAACCTGCCGAGCGCGATGAGCACTTACGCAATAGGCGATATTCAGGGCTGCTACGCGGCATTTTCGAAGCTGCTGCAGCGCCTGCGCTTCGATCCGGACAAAGACAAGCTCTGGCTCGTTGGTGATCTCGTCAATCGCGGACCACAGTCGCTCGAAGTCCTGCGCGAAATCATTTCCCTCGGCGACAGTGTTACGACGGTGCTCGGCAATCACGACCTGCATTTACTGGCCGTCGCCGCCGGCGCGCGG
>JASFSB010000263.1:0-4254 GCA_050114615.1 Gammaproteobacteria bacterium | reverse complement strand
CTTCACCTCATCCCACAGACCGGCCCGGCGCAGACTCGTTTTCACAATTTCATCGAGTGCACTGCGATCACGTGCCAGTCCGTGAATACGAGGGCCGTATGCAACGTTGTCATAAATCGATTTCGGAAACGGATTCGGCTTCTGAAACACCATTCCAACGCGCGCACGGAGCATGACGACGTCCATGTGCCGTGTGTATATGTCTTCGCCATCGAGCAGGATCTCGCCGGTTACGCGCGCCGTCTCGATCGTGTCATTCATGCGATTCAGGCAACGCAGAAAAGTCGACTTGCCGCAGCCCGATGGGCCGATCAGCGCGATTACCTCATTGCTTGCGATGTCGAGATTGACGTGCTGAATCGCATGCGTTTCGCCGTAATACACGTCGACGGCACGGGCCCGCATGACTGCGTTTTCGGCGCTATAGTCGCCGACTGTCTCGTAAGGAGGCTTATTCTCCACTGGCTTGAGGCTAGGTTCCCTGGCAGCGATTTGTTCTTTCGACTGACCAGCTCGTGCTGACCTGGCCCCGACTTCTGCAGCTCGCACAGTCTACTCCAATTTCATCCAAAACTGCCTCAATAGCGCTGTTCAAAACGTTTTCGTAACACGATCGCGGCAGCATTCATCAGCAGCAAAAACACCAACAGGACGATGATCGCTGCGGACGTCCGCTCGACGAAAGCGCGCTCGGGGGAATCGGCCCACAGATACACCTGCACGGGCAGCGCCGTCGAGGGATCTGTCGGTGAGCCTGGTACGTCGACGATGAAGGCCACCATGCCGATCATCAGCAAAGGTGCGGACTCACCCAGGGCGCGTGCCATTCCGATGATCGTCCCGGTCAGCATACCGGGCATCGCCAGCGGCAATACGTGATGCAGGACCATCTGCATTTTCGAGGCGCCGACACCCAGAGCGGCATCGCGAATCGCCGGCGGCACGGCGGTGAGTGCGGCGCGCGAGGCGATGATGATGACCGGCAGCGTCATCAGGCTGAGAACGAGCCCGCCGACCAGCGGTGCCGAGCGCGGCAGCCCGAACAGATTGATGAACAGGGCGAGACCGAGCAGCCCAAAGACGATGGACGGTACTGCAGCCAGATTGTTGATATTGACCTCGATGACGTCCGTCCAGCGATTGCGTGGCGCGAACTCCTCGAGGTAGATCGCGGTTGCCACGCCCAGCGGAAACGACAACACAAGTGTCACCAGCAACATAAAGAAGGAGCCAACGGTCGCACTCCAGATGCCGGCCAGTTCCGGATCGCGGGAATCGCCCGACACAAAAAAATTACTGTTGAAATGCGTGTCGATCGCTCCGGTGTCGATGAGCGAATCGATCCAGGCGATTTGCCGGTCGTTGAGCCTTCGATCCGATTCCGGCACATCGCGCGAGGTGTTCCCCTTGAACAGCATGTCCACATCGTCATCGGCCAGTACATCCATCGTCAGCGTGGTGCCGATCAGTGACGGATCGGCAATCACACGCTCGCGCAGTTCGAATCCGGCCCCGGGACTGATCAGCGCGAACAGCTGTCGCAGTTCGCCCCGTGCGGAGATTTCAGGGAATCGTGCACGCAGCGCATCGCGAATCATGCCCTGATAATTCGCCTGCGCGATGACATCCGGCGCGCGCGTTCCGTCGGGATCGATCGTGCGCTCTTCGAGCGCAACGGACAGCTCGATGTGGGTCTGCCAGAACGCCGTGTAACCGTTTCCGATCAGCGTGTAAAAGAAAAATGCGAGGAATGACAAGCCAATCAGCAATGCCAGCAGGCCACTGCTGCGAAACAACCATTCCCTGCGATAGCGCCCCGGAATACCGCGTGCAACGGCTGCTTTGAGCGTCGTTGTATCCGAATTACTCATATTGTTCCCGGTAACGCCGCACAACGCGCAATGCAACGATATTGAGTAGCAACGTCACGACGAACAGCACGAGCCCAAGTGCGAACGCGGCCAGCGTTTTGGCGCTGTCGAATTCCTGATCACCGACGAGCAGAGTGACTATCTGAACCGTGACGGTCGTAACGGCCTCGAATGGATTCGCTGTGAGATTTGCCGAAAGACCGGCAGCCATCACGACGATCATCGTCTCACCGATTGCACGCGATACTGCGAGAAGAACGCCGCCGACGATTCCCGGCAGGGCTGCTGGCATGATCACGTTGCGGATCGTTTCGGATTTGGTCGCACCGAGACCGTATGAGCCATCGCGCAGGGCCTGCGGCACGGCGTTGATGACATCATCAGCCAGCGACGAGACGAACGGAATAATCATGATTCCCATGACCAGTCCGGCACCGAGCGCGCTCTCTGAGGAAACGGGGAAGTCGAATGGCAGCGACGCACCAAAGTCGCGCAGAATCGGCCCGATGGTCAGCGCCGCGAAATAGCCATAGACAACCGTCGGTATCCCGGCCAGAACCTCGAGCATCGGCTTCGCATAGCTGCGCACCCGCTGGTTCGCATATTCCGACAGATAGATCGCGGACATCAGGCCCACGGGCACGGCCACGAGCATTGCGATGCCGGATATCAGCATCGTACCGGTAAACAGCGGCACCGCACCAAAAGCTCCCGAGGAGCCGACCTGATCTTCACGAATGGCTGTTTGCGGGCTCCACTGAAGCCCGAACAGGAAGTCAATGGGAGAAACTTCGCCAAAAAAGCGGATTGCTTCGAACAAAACCGACAGGAATATGCCAATCGTCGTGAGAATTGCTATCGAAGAGGCCGCTACGAGCATGTACTCGATGACGGCTTCGACACGCACACGCGCGCGAAACCTGGGCTGCACGCGCGACAGCGCCCAGACCACGGCGGCGCCTGCCACGGCTGCCAGCATTGCCGAGAGCAGCCAACGGCTGGCGGACCTGAGCTCGACATAGTGATCAGCGGCAGCCAGCAGCGCCGCATCGGGATCACCGCTGACGATATTCCCCTGGACGAGATTGCGGATGTCGTTGAACACAAGTCCGAGGCGCTCCGGCGGCAGGCTGCGCAGGTTCTCGGGCAATGAAGCAACCACGGAAGACTGGATGTAGAACGGCTCCAGCACGACCCACAACACAAATAGTGCGATCGCCGGCAACGCACACCAAAGTGCGACGTAGCCGCCGTAGTAACCGGGGAGCGAATGAAATGTCTGTTGTCGCTTTCCGAAGCCCGCCAGCGCGCGCTGGCGGCCGACGACATAGCCGAATAACGTCAGGGCACCCAGCGCGAATGCAAGCGTGGAAATATTCAACGCACTGACGAGCCGGCGCTCAGTGCGCCGTCAGATCTGCGGCCGTGATCGTCTCGAGTGACCGGACCCGTGCGAGAACCTCCGCACGTTCATCCTCCGGTAACGGTATCAAACCTTTGTCAGAGAGATATCCAAACTCACCCCACGCCGCGTCGCTCGTGAACTCGCGCAGAAACTCTCTCACGCCCGGGATGGAATCCACATGTGCGGATTTGACATAGAAAAACAATGGGCGGGCGACGGGATAGGCGCCGTCAGCGATGCTGTCGAACGTCGGCTGAACACCATTGATCGTGGCGCCCTGCACGCGGTCGGCATTCTGATCGAGGAAACTGAAACCAAAGATGCCAAGCTGAGCGGGGTTGGCCTGCAGCTTCTGCACGATGAGGTTGTCGTTTTCCCCGGCTTCGATGAAATGGCTGCCGTCCTCACGCATCTGAAAACATACGTTATCGTGCTCATCGCCCGGCAGGGCAGCGATCGACTCGAAGGAATCGCACCCGGGCTCCATCACCAGCTCGAGAAACGCGTCACGCGTCCCGGAAGTCGGCGGCGGACCGAGCACTTCGATGCTGACGTCCGGCAGTGTCGGATCGATTTCCGACCAGCGCGTGTACGGATTATCGACCAGGCCGCTGCCATTTGGGGCCGGCACACGTCTGGCCAGTGCCAGAAATATCTGGCGGGTGCTCAGCGAATACTGCGCTGATTCCTTGTCGTTGGCCAGTACGATCCCGTCGTAGCCGATCCTGACCTCGATGACTCCGTCCACGCCGTTGGCCGCACAGTCGGCGAGCTCTGAGGCACGAATCCGCCGCGATGAGTTGGTGATATCGGGATACTGCACGCCCACACCGCTGCAAAACAGCTTCAGACCGCCGCCACTACCCGTCGACTCGACAGTCGGCGTACGAAACTTCGTCGTACGGCCGAACTGCTCGGCAACGACCGTCGAAAACGGATAAACCGTCGAGGAACCGACGATGCTGATATTATCGCGGT
>JASFSB010000262.1:0-4262 GCA_050114615.1 Gammaproteobacteria bacterium | reverse complement strand
CACGTAAAAGAAGCGCGCCGCATCGTTGCCGACCTCATCGCGCAGATCACGCAGCGTGACATACTTTCCGCCACGCGTAGACATCTGGACTTTTTTCGTCCCGCGGAACAGGACCACGAATTGTACGAGCCTGATTTCGAGCTCATCAGGTTCCTTGCCCAGTCCGGCGAGCGCTGCGCGCAGTCGCGCAACGTAACCGTGGTGATCTGATCCGAAAATATTGATCAGGACATCGTAGCCGCGCTCGAACTTTTCCTTGTGGTAGGCAATGTCCGAGGCAAAGTAAGTCGTGGCGCCGTTTTCCCTGACGACCACTCGATCCTTGTCGTCACCGAAGTCACTCGTGCGAAACCAGGTGGCGCCATCGCGCTCATAGAGCAGCCCGCGCGCGCGTAAAGCTTCGATGCCGTTTTCGATAGCGCCGCTCGTAACGAGCGTTCGTTCCGAGTACCAGCGATCGTAATGGACGCCGAATTCTTCCAGGTCGTCGCGTATGTCCTCGAGAATCGCATCGATGGCGGCATCGAAGAAGATCGTGAATCCGGCTTCGCCGAGTTGTTCCTGTGCCAGCGCGATCAGCGCATCGAGCCGGGCCTCATCGTCTTCGCCGGGCGTATCGAGCAACGCTCGCACGGCATCACGCGATTCGGCGTGCATTCCGCCGTCGTCAGCCGCAATGGCGTGTGCGATCTCTCTGCAATAGTCGGCCTGATAACAGTTGGATGGAAACTCCAGTTGTACACCGTGCGCCTGCAGATAACGCAGCCATACGCTGACAGCCAGAATGTTCATCTGCCGCCCGGCATCGTTGACGTAGTACTCCGTATCGACCTGATATCCGGTTGCTCGGAGGAGATTCGCAATGCAGGCTCCGAAGGCTGCATGTCGGCCATGGCCGACGTGCAGTGGGCCGGTCGGATTCGCTGACACGAATTCGACCAGCGCGCGCTTACCCGCGTTCGTTTCTCGTCGTCCCCAGGCGTCGCGTGTCGTCAACACGCCGAGGATCTCGCCGAAATAGGCCACGCGCGCGAGCGTGAAATTGACGAATCCCGGACCTGCGATGTCGACGCGTTCGATCAGATCCGAATCGGGTATCGCTGCGACGATTAGCGCTGCGATTTCGCGCGGCGGGCGACCGAGCGTCTTCGCGGCACGCATTGCAACATTGCTCGTGAAGTCGCCGTGCCGCCGGTCGCGCGTGCGTTCGATTTGTGGATCCATTTCGGCCAGTGTGGCCAGCACCGGATCCTGCGCAAGCGCCAGGAGCGTGTCGCGCACCAGGATGTCGATAGAGGCATTCATGAGGCGGCGAATTCTACCAGCACGGGCGCAATGCCTCAGGCTGCAATTAAACGTCCAGCGGATCGACGTCGATGGCCCATCTGACTGAGCGGATCTGTCGCATCGCGGCGATGCCTTCGACGATCGGGTTCAGCGTGCCGTGCAACGTTGCGCGCTCAGGCGCCTGCAGCAGCAGCTGGGCATGGTAACGGCCGTGCCTGCGTTCCATAGCAGCGGGCGCGGGTCCCAGCAGCGTCGTCGCGCCGAGATGTGGCTCGGCCAGTTCGCGAACCCGGCGCAGAAAGCTGTGCGCGTGCTCCCGGCGTTTCGCATCGGCACTGATCAGCGCGACGGCGGCGAAAGGTGGCCAGCCGGCGCGGCGGCGATCTGTGAGCATCGCTTCGGCGCATGCAAGGTAGCCCTCCGCCAGCAGTCGCTGCAGTAGCGGGTGTTCGGGAAAGCGTGTCTGGACCAGCAGTTCGCCGGGAGCGTCGCGTCGTCCGGCGCGGCCGGCAACCTGCACGATGGCCTGCGCGAGCCGTTCCTCACCGCGAAATCCGATGCCGAACAGGCCCTGGTCCGCGTTGAGAATGCCGACGAGCGTCACGCGGTCGAAATCATGTCCCTTCGTCAGCATCTGCGTGCCGACGAGGATATCGGTGTCGCCTCTGGACACGGCTTCGAGGACGGCATGAATCTGCGCGCCACTGCCGGCGGCATCGCGGTCGAGTCTGGCCAGCGAGTAATCCGCGAAAAGGCTTTGTAGCTCGTTCTCGATGCGTTGAGTGCCCGAACCGACCGCCACGCGCTCCTCGCCACAGGCCGGGCAGCTCCAGTGCAGGGCCCGGCTGAGGCCGCAATGATGGCAACGCAGCCGGCCTTCGCGTGCATGCACGCTGAGATGCGCATCGCAATTGCGGCATTGCTCACAGCGCCCACACTGAGCACAAAACAGCGTAGGCGCGAACCCGCGACGATTGAGATACAGGATTACCTGTGTGCCGGCGCGTAAATGCATCTGAATGCTCTCGAGAAGCGGCGTCGAGAGTCCCTGACGCTGCGCGTGCGCATTCATGTCGATGACCCGAACTCGCGGGTGCCCGGCGGCGCCGATTCGTGTTGGCAGCTCGAGCCATTCGTAACGGCCGGCACGTGCATTGTGCAGACTTTCGAGCGACGGCGTGGCCGAACCGAGAATGACCGGAACGCCGACCTGCTGCGCGCGCACGATCGCAAGGTCGCGCGCCGAATAGCGAAACCCGGTTTGCTGTTTATAGGAAGCATCGTGTTCCTCATCGACAACGATGAGTCCCAGCCGCGGCATGGCAGCGAATACAGCCGAGCGAGTGCCGACGACGAGCCCCGCTTCGCCGCTGCGCGCGCGTTGCCAGGCAATGCTGCGCTCCCGGTCGCTCAGGCCGGAGTGCAGTACGGCCAGACCGTGTGCAAATCGTTCGCGCAGCCGCGCAACGAGCTGCGGAGTCAGTCCGATCTCCGGCACGAGCAGCAACGCCTGGCGCTCACGCTCGAGAGTGTCTTCGATGAGTCGCAGATAGACTTCAGTCTTGCCACTGCCAGTGACGCCATACAGCAGATTGACCCGAAAGCCGGCTTCGTGGGCACGCAGCCTGGCCACGACTTCGCGCTGCTCGTCGCTGAGTTCCGGGCGCCTGGTACTGCGCGCCGTGCGCGGTTCGGTTCCGCCCGAAGCAACTGGCTGAGATCGAACGAGCTCGATGAGCGAGCGCTCCTGCAGTCGCCTGATCACGTCCGCGCTCACACTGTGCTCGCGCAGCTGCGCCGGCGTCAGCGACGCTGCAGCGACGAGCAGCTGAAGTGCCAGCGCCTGTTTCGGCGCTCTGACAAGCGAACCGTCGTCGAGCGCAGCACGCCCGGCCGGAGTTGCCGCATAACGGCGCGGCGCCAGATCGGCCGGATCGCGCCCTTCGCGCAGCCATCTGGGTACGGCCTGCAGGACTGCTTCCCCCAGCGGCTCGTAATAGTAGGTGGCCGCCCACTCGAGCAGTTTCAGTAGTGCCGCATCGAGCAGTGCCTCGGCATCGAGCACGCGCTCGATCGGGCGAATCTGTGCGGGATCGAGCGCGCTTTCGTGGGGGTGGCCGAGCACGATGCCGATCGTGCTGCGGCGCCCGAAAGGCACGCGCACCCGTGCGCCGACCGGCGGAATCGAAGTTTCTGCCGGAACCGTGTAGTCGAAGCTGGCGCGCAGCGGCACGGCCAGTGCGACCGAAACGAGACGTGCAGCGCTCATCGGCAGTCGCGAAGCCCGAGGAATGTCGTTATGTTAAATAGAGTAACCGTGTCAACCATGACCGCAGTCGCGCGTTTTCTCAGCTGTGATGAATACAATCTCGAGAGGCGCCGCGGAGAACGCTTCAGTGTCGACAGCCTATTGCAAATACCGGAATGCAGCCACGAGAGATTGTCGGATCGTTGATTTTGGGTGCGATCGTGCCGATCTCGAACTCGTTGACCGCTGATCGAATGGACGCCCGCGTCGCTCATCGCAGCCTCGGCATGCAGCAGCAGCTCGATGTGTTTCTGCGCGAGGTGGAGGGTCGCGCGTATCGGATGACTGTCATGCAGGTCGGCGACGCTGAAGACGCGCTGGATATCGTACAGGATGCGATGATTCGACTTGCGCGTCGCTACAGCAATCGCGCCAGCGAAGAATGGCCGCCCCTGTTCTTCCGCATCCTGCAGAACAGGACGCGCGATTTTTTTCGACGTCGGGCTGTCAGACGAAGAATATTCGGCATCTTTTCACGTGATGGCGATGCGCATGATGAACAGCTCGCAAACGCGCCCGGACCCGATAGCGAAAACCCGCTCGATGAGCTCGAGCGCGGCACGGCAATGGAGGCATTGCAGGCGGCTGTGGGACAGTTGCCGGCACGTCAGCGAGAAGCCTTCATGTTGCGCAGCTTCGAAGGACTGGACGTTGCGGCACCGGCCAG
>JASFSB010000261.1:0-4289 GCA_050114615.1 Gammaproteobacteria bacterium | reverse complement strand
TGGATCCCTCATGCCATCCGTAGCGCTGCAGGCGATTCGGGCTGCCCATTTCGAACGCCCAGTTATCGACGGTGCCGTCCTCGTTTTCGACGTCGAGATAGAACCAGACATGGGGATTGAACCATTCGATCCGCGTCACTGTGCCGACGAATTCGACGGGCTGATCTGCATCGAAAACGGCCGCAAAGGAATGATGCGCGATTGCGGCAGATGCGCAGACCACAACGACGGGACCGGTCGCCAGGATAGCTGCAAGCTTTTTCATACGGTTTTCTTCGCAAGCGGTGATCACTGTATTCTAGGCCGCGTTGACTTGACAGTCGAACTCACTTAGCTTCGATCTTCACTATGAACACGACACCAACCGCCATTGCGCCTGCCACGCTGGCCGCGGTCATTCTGGCACTCCAACCACTCGGCATTGCCCTGGGACAGTGGGTCAACGTCCCGGAAGCGAGCGTTCCGCTGACTCCTGACGGTGAAATCGATCTGGACGCACCGCCGCCGCGACTCGCAAACGGCCGCATCGACCTGCAGGGCATCTGGATGCCGGATGACAACCGCTACATCCGGGATCTGGCGCGCGATATCGGCGACGACGCCGTACCCTATCGCACCTGGGCAAAGCGCCTGTACGATGAGCGCGTAACCGGCGAACACTCCCGCGAAGATCCCGACGCGCATTGCCTGCCGCAGGGCGTGCCGAAAATCAACTTCGTCTCTTATCCGTGGAAACTCATCGAGACGCCCGAATCGATCGTCATTATTTACGAGACTTTCAATTACTGGCGACAGATCTTCACCGACGGTCGCGAACTCGGCCCTAACGCGAAGCCCGCCTGGATGGGCTACTCGACCGGCTACTGGGACGAAGATACTTTCGTCGTCGAGACGACGGGCTTCAACGGCAAGGTCTGGCTGGATCAGGTCGGCCGTCCAACGACCGATCAGCTCACGGTAACCGAACGTTTCACGCGCACGCACTACGGTCATATGGAGATCGAAGTCCTGATCGACGATCCCGGCGCCTATACCGATTCCTGGGGCGCCACGCAGACTGTGCACCTGCGACCGGGCTGGGAGCCGCTCGAGTTCATCTGCGGCGAGAACAACCAGGACGTCTCCAGCCTGCCCGGTGAAAACTACGTGCTGTCGAATATCGAAGCGGCTCGCCGCAAGGGCTACCTCGACTGAATAGTCAGTCCTCGACCTTTAGCTTGAGGATATAGTAGGTAATCTGGTCACCGTCGGCGACCATGACGTGATGCGGCATTCCTGCCGGAATGTGCACGACGTCGCCTTCAGCGATCGTCCTGGCTGTTCCACCCTCTATGACGGTCCCTCTGATTTCTCCGGGATCGGTCTCGGTACCGTCCGGTATCGTTCCACCGGTCACCAATGTGCCCTTACCTGAACTGACGAAATAGACGTCTGCCCATTCCTCGTGCGATTCGGAAAATCCCGGACCCGGCTCACGATGCACGATTGCCGCAAAATAGCTGCCGTGATCGATGATTCGGTCGAGGACGGCGCTGTTGTTTGCGCCGACGTCGTCCGCCAGCGAGACGGCAAATTCATCCAGTTCCGCGGCGCTCCAGAAGTCGTCCGACCACGCAGGACTCGCAAACGCAATGATCAGAACAAAAGCACTTACTCGCATTGGAATTCCCCCTCAGTTGGCTGCCACCGCGACCTCGCCGATCGTAAACCACAGGAACTGAATCAGCTCGATCAGTGATCCTTCGAGGATGCGCTCGTCATCGCCATGCGCACCGCCGCCTGCGGCCACGTCGGCCTGATCGCGCACGGGTCCGAGCCCGTAGCAGGGCGTGCCCTTTGCACGCACGAACGACATATCGGTCGCCCCGGTCAGCATCGTCGGCATCATCGTTGCACTCGGATACATTCGTGCAGTGACGCGTTCCAGCGCCAGAAACATCTCGTTATCGATCGGCGATGCCGGCGCGCGCGGCCGGTAAATTCGCTGCGGTTCGATTTCCACATTGGGATCGTCAATGACCTCTGCAAGCCGTTCATAGAATGAATCCGGATCCTCATCCGGAAGTGCCCGAATGTCGATCATCGCCTCTGCCTCGGAGGGAATGACGTTCATTCGAAACCCGCCATTGACGATCGTCGGCACGACTGACGTCAGCAGCAGCGAGTAGTGTTGCGGTTCATGCGCAGCGAACCAGGCCAATGCCTCGACATCGCGGGGATCTGTGACGATCCTGGTATAACGATTTGCGGCTTCCCGTTCGCTGATCGTTGCCAGGCGCTGGAAGTACGCGCGTGTCGTGGCGTTCAGGCGTACGGGCGGCTGCCACTCTCCCAGACGGCCGACTGCCCGCCCCAGCGCCGTTACCGCATTGTCGAGGCGGGGAATCGAGCCATGACCCGCCGTACCGCGCGCTATCAGTCGCACACGCATCGCAAACTTCTCGGTCGAAGCAACCGCAACGTAGCTGACGTCACCGTCGACCGCCACACTCGAGCCGCCTTCGGCCAGGCAATACTCAGCCGCGATCGCATCCCAGTGGTTCTCGGTCATGTACTCGACGCCAAATTCCGGTGTGCCCTCTTCTCCGGACTCGGCCAGGAAGATCACGTCCCGATCGAGTTCAACGCCGTGGCGCTCCAGCAGAAGCAGAATCATCATTCCGGCAGTCACCATGTCCTTGTCGTCCAGCGTACCGCGACCATAGATGTAGCCGTCTTTCGTCACCGCTTCGAACGGATCGACCGACCAGCGCTCGCGATCGGCGCCGACGACATCAGTGTGCCCCATCAGCAGCAGCGGGCGCTTCGATCCGTTGCCACTGACGCGCGCAACCAGGCTGGCACGCATCGGATCGAGCGCGTAAAGCTCGCTGTCGATTCCTCCGTCGTTAAGTGCGGACTCGAGATACCGCGCAGCCTGTGTCTCGTTACCCGGCGGGCTGCTCGTATCGATTCGAATGATTGCCCTGAAGTGCTCGAGCGCTTCGGCCTCCACGGCCTGCCAGTCGATATTCGGAAGTTCGGCTGCCAGACAGCCCCAGGGTGCTGCCGCCACCAGCAGCAAAGTGAGTCGCCGCATCGTCGATTACCTGTGTGCGATCAGGTGCTGACTATACATCGCCCGGCGGCCGCCGGCATGCGCTCGCTAGTCCGCTGGCGACTCGTAGCTGACGATCTCGATGATCTGTGAGTCGACACTCAGGCCGCCGCCCAGATCGGTCGCGACGACGAATTTGGTATTAGTGCTGCTGTCCGACGGATTGAAGAAAACCTGCTGCACATAGGGCCGCATTACCGGATCCGCCGCGTTCTGTTCTTTGAGCAGAACGTTCTGGATCGCTTCGACCGTCGCCGCGCTGGCGACACGAAACGCGACATGCCCGACCGGCTCGGCGGCCACGCCCGCAATCCGCAGGAGTTGTGCGAACGCACCGTCGAGTTGCCGTCGTTCGCGCAGGTGCGCGTAGAGTGCCGCTTGTCGGAGCGCGATGAACTTCCATGACTGCGTCGCTTCGAACACTTCGAGGTTCACTTCCACGTCGCCGTGCGAAAAATAAATGCGCCCGATTCGAACGTCCTTCAGCTCTTCATCGTAGGCAAGCGCCCGACGAACCTGAACCGACGGAAAGATATGTTCGTGCACCACGTTGATACCCAGCGGGGCATAGGCCTGATCGAACAACTCGATGTACCACTCGAGCCTGCCGAACACCTCGACGCCGATGTGATCGAACTGCACCTGGTTCGGGCCGATCACGTCACGGATCTGCGCCGGAATCAACTCGCTTGTCGCCTGTGTCGACAGCGAAAGCAACGCGCTCAGTGCATGAGCGATGCATCGCACATCTGCATCGAGCAGGCATTTACGAACAAGTGCATCGCCGCTGCTGCGGACACAGCGCTCAGCGAAACAGGCGTCGATTTCCGTCTCCGGCACGATGCCGAGAATGTCATTACCGGAGATGCCGATGAACTCCTCCGGCGTGGTGTGACCCAGCCAGGCATGCGGACTGAGCAGCGCGACCCAGTCATGTACAGACAGTGCGCGTATTTCCGCCAGCTCCGGCAGCGCGATCCGCGGCTGCACGCTGCTCGTTTCCGCGCTCACTGGCTCAGCCTGTACGGACGCTTGCCGAGTTCACTGCGCGGCAGTTCGTCGCAGAACTCGAACACACTCGGAACCTTGTAGCTCGCCAGGCGCTCGCGACAGAATTCGCGCACCACTCTCGTATCGAGCGGCGATTCGCAGGCAATGACGGCTTTCATGGCCGCCGGAGTGGCTTCGGTTG
>JASFSB010000260.1:0-4289 GCA_050114615.1 Gammaproteobacteria bacterium | reverse complement strand
TCGATATCCATTGGACGGCCATAGTGCTCTTCGATCGCTAATGCCAGCTCGGCGAGCCGCACTGCTTCATCGTCAGTCAGCGAGAATCGATTGCTCCTGCCGGCTTCCACGTCGGTCCATTCGACTCGCTTGTCCGGATCGCTCGAATAGACGAGCTGAGTGAGCTTGGAGCCGATGTTTCGTCGCAGTATCGAAGGTCGGCCGGCGCGAAGCGCCGGCTTATAGACGTAGAACTCGTCAGGATTGACTGCGCCCTGCACGACAGCCTCGCCGAGCCCGTACGCAGAGGTTATGAACACGACGTCCTTGAAGCCGGATTCCGTGTCCAGAGTGAACATGACGCCCGAGGATCCGATGTCGCTGCGCACCATGCGCTGGACGCCGACCGACAGCGCGACATCCCGATGCGAGAACGACTGATGTACCCGATACGCGATCGCTCTGTCGTTATATAGCGATGCGTAAACCTCCTGAATGGCAGCCATGACGCTGTCGAGTCCGGTGACGTTCAGCAGTGTTTCCTGCTGACCGGCGAACGAAGCTTCCGGGAGGTCTTCGGCGGTCGCCGATGAGCGGATAGCGAACGCGACTTCCTCACCGTCGCACAAGGCTTCCCAATGTCGGGTAATTTCGGCTCGCAGGTCGTCCGGAAGCGTAGCCTTCCTGATTCTGGATCGAATGTCTGCGCCGGTTTCGGTCAACGCGGCGACATCGTCCACGTCGAGTGCGTCGAGCTGGTTCTGAATCTCGTCGAAGAGATCGTTGCTGTCCAGAAAGTGGCGAAACGCTTCGGCGGTGGTTGCGAAGCCGCCCGGAACACGCACGCCGAGACTCGACAGATTGGAAATCATTTCGCCCAGCGACGCATTTTTGCCGCCGACTCGGCCGACATCGGCCATACCGCAGTCGGATAATGAGACAATGTAATCTGCCAAGCGGGTTACCTCGTGTTACGTGGTGTGATGCATTGAACTCTGACAACATTCGCGGAGTTGCGGAATGAAAAAGCGCACGGTATTTCTGGTTTCCGATCAGACGGGCGTCACTGTGGAGGCGCTCGGTCAGAGCCTCTTGTCACAGTTTGAGGGATTCGAATTTCACCAGGTGACTGTGCCATTTGTCGATAGTGTTGACAAGGCACGCACGCTCGCTTCGCTCATCGAGGACAAGGCTGAGCAGGAAGGTGAACGACCACTGGTCTTTACCAGTCTCGTTCAGGATGACGTTCGCGAGCAGCTGCTCGAGGTTCCGGCGCTCGTACTCGATTTTTTCGAGGCATTTCTGAGTCCGCTGGAACGCGAACTCGGCACGAAATCTCTGCACGAGTATGGTCGCGGGCACGGTCGCGCGCAGGACCCGGTGTACGAGGCTCGAATCGCCGCGACGGATTTCGCGATTGCCTGCGACGACGGCAACGGCATACGTAACTATGGCAAGGCCGATCTGATACTCGTCGGCGTTTCGCGGTCCGGGAAGACACCCACTTGTCTCTACCTGGCTTTGCAGCACGGCATCTTTGTCGCCAACTACCCGCTCACCGGTCCCGATCTCGATGATCGGCGGCTGCCAAAAGTGCTGGAGCCATACCGGCATAAACTCTATGGCCTGACGATCACGCCCGAGCGGCTGCAGCAAATTCGTCTCGAGCGGCGAGCGCGGGGCACATACGCGTCGCCGCAACAGGTGTCTTATGAACTGCGCTCTGCCGAGGCGCTGTTCAAACGCAACGGGATTCCCAGTCAGGACACCACGCAGTCTTCCATTGAGGAAATCGCAGCCAAGATTCTGAACGATGCCGGGCTGGAGGGGCGGATTCGTGTGTAGGCATGGCTGCATTTGAATCCGAAGTCAAGTCCTGTTTCCGTATGCGGCATTGTGGCATGCTCGAACTCGTATGATTGCAGATCATCTCATTGTCCCGGAATGCATAATTCGACCCGGAAGCTTTACCGGGCTGATGACGCTGTACGAGAGCAATTACCTGAAGCTGCGACAGCTTCTGGGTGATCAGCTCGCCGATTTGCACGACGCCGTTTCGGGTTCGGAACACGATTGTGATCTGCATCTGAACGTGCATTCGCGCGATCGGTACACGACCACATTCAGGCTTACCTACCTGTTCGACTCGCAGCCGGGAGATCCGTCGGATACCGGGCAGATTGCCGATCCGGACCTGACGTTGAAGGCCTACCATGATGCCCGGCTCCTGGAAGCCGTCTCGCTTGCCGCGTTTCACCGGCATCACAAGCTCCGCGAGCTGGCCCGGTATCACGTGGCAGAACTGGATCGGCGCTGGCAGCGAAATATGATGCTGAATAAGTGGCTCGACTACCTGATCGACACAGGACACAGTTTTACTTAATCCTTGCTCTGATTCACGGTTGTTCTTTGCTCCGGGGGCTATATTGCCGGGAGGATTTCGCCGTCTTGGCGACCGAGACTCCCGGATGTTCAAAGCCGTTGCAAGCCAGCAGGACGATCGTAAGGCGCAGCTACTGAAGCTGTACTGGAACCGTGCGAGCGTCAAACGTGAGCTCAAGTCGCTGCAAAAGGAGCGGCACGAGCTGCTCGACCGGCTCAAGGAGCAGGAAGGCGCGATCGCGCGCGCCCGTGAGCAGCTGGACGGTCTCGAGCGCCTGCTCGTCAATCCTATAGCCGCTGCCAATGCGATGGTGTACTTTCAGCTACGCAACGTCTGGCGGGTTGCTTCTCAGAAACTCGAGCAATTCTCAGGCGAGCTGGAGCAGCAGCGGCTGACTCGCGAGCGAAAGTCGATGCACGAAGCGGCCTTGTCAAAGCGGGAGCGACGGCTGGCCGGCATCGAGGACAAGGTGAACGGACTGCGTGCCGAGCGCAACGTCCTGAGCGCGAGAGCCGAGAAACTGCGCGTGAGGCTTGGCGCGATGAACGCGATTGCCAGGCTGTTCAGGGGCAGCAAGATACAGTCGCGAATCGAGCGAATAGAGAGCAAAGCAGAACGCCTGGCCGATGCACTCGAAGAGCAGCAGGGACTCGCGGATAAGATCGAGGGCGAACCGCTGCCCGAAGTCGAAGGGCTGTCAGTCGAAAGTCGGCGGATGGTCAACACAGCCGTCATCGCGCTTGCTCAGCACCTCGTCGTGCATTTTTCGGCGAACCGGCTCGCGGAGATTTCACGCGACTCGATGCACAAGACCGTCGGAGATATGCGATTCGGCGACAGGCGCGAATGTGACCGGATGGTCGAAAGCATTCGTTCACGCATTGCGGACCTGAAGGAAGAAACTCAGCTCGCCGATCTCGTGAAGAAGCGTGCAGCCATGATCGCCAAAGAACTCAAGTACCGCGATGACTCTGATTCGATGCCGAGCGCCTTTTCGGTGCCGCAGATCATGCCGTCACTGACGCACGAGAAAGGCGGCCGGCGCGAGACGGATGCGCCGATCAGGGTGAACGTGATCGCAGACGACTACTGGGATCTCAGCCGCTACCTGCGTTAGCGGCCGTCTTCGATTATGACTGTTCGCCGCTGCTACTGTGGTGCGGGCGCGGACGACGGTTGCTCGACACCGGAAAGCATCGGCCGCGGCGAACCGTCCTCCACCATTCTGGCGGTCAGGCGCGTCGCCTGATTCAGCAGGATCTCAGCCGCCGAGGCAGTTGATTCGGCATCGAGTTCCTCGAGGCTCGCGATCGGCTCCAGACCGCGCGCCGCGCGCCGTCCGTTTTCGCGTGTCAGCTGCTCGGCCTCTGCCGATTCGAGTTCCGCCTGGCGTTCGGCGAGATTGAGTGAAAACGACTCCTTATCGCGATTTTCTTCCACGGCGGCGATCTCTGCCAACAGAAAGCCGAGATCCGGGTCGAGACCGGGCTGAGACTGCTGCTCGCGGCTCAGACTCTCGATCTCTTCCAGCAGTGAGGGCCAGCGTGAGAAACGAGTCGGTTGAATGCGGTCCCAGGGAAGTGCGGTATCGCGCGTGCTCTCGCCGACGCTGTCCGGATCGACGAAAGAGGGCAGGGAAATATCCGGCAGCACACCACGATGCTGCGTGCTCTCACCGGTGATGCGATAGTACTTTCCGGTAGTCAGCGTGAGCTGGCCATTGGCCGATCCGCGGATATAACGGTCGAGATCGAACAGGTTCTGCACCGAGCCTTTACCGAAGGTCTGCTGCCCAATGACGATGCCGCGCTGATAGTCCTGAATGGCGGCAGCGAAAATCTCTGAGGCACTGGCGCTGAATCGGTCGACGAGCACAACGAGCGGACCGTCGTAGACGGTATTGGGATTCGGGTCGTCCAGAACCTGG
>JASFSB010000259.1:0-4305 GCA_050114615.1 Gammaproteobacteria bacterium | reverse complement strand
CGGATGCGACACGCGCCAGTGCGCCAAACCCTAGGCCGGCATTGAGTTTCACCTGGAATTCGATGTCATCGAGTCCGGTGGCGTCCGCGACGGTCCGTTCGCTGACGTGAACGCGAAACGCGCCGTCAGCCATGCCCAGTTTCGGGAGATGCTCAGTGACTTCTGCCGAAAGCTGCTTCGCTTTGCGGCGCCGCGCAGCGGAGAGTTTCTTCGCGCCGGCAAGAAACGCCGCGTGCGCATCGGCCGCGCGTCGCTCGAACTGTGCCTCGCTCATGTCAGATTCGTCGATGTCTTCGATCTGACGCCGCAGCTCCGCGGCCCGCGACCATAGTGCGGTATCGTCGAGCTGATGGCGTCTGGCGAGCATGCGAATTCTTCCCAGGCGTGCGTCGAGCTCTGCGAGGCGCTCCGGATCCGGTTCGAGTCCATCGCAATAGTGTGCCAGGGACATACCTGCATCACGCAGCTCGATCTCGGCGCTGCGCAGCTGTTCGGTAATCCCGGCGATCTGTGCGTCCTGCGCGGCGAGTTCCTCGAGCGCCTCGATCGCGCGCGCTGTCAGCGCCTGCGCGTTGGTGTCCCCGCCATAGGTTGCTTCCAGAGCCGCCTGTGCCGAGTGTGCGATATCGTCCAGATTGGCGAGTCGGTGATGTTCACCGATGAGTTCCTCGACGGCGCCTTCGCGCAGCTCGAGCTGATCGAGCTCGGCGAGCTGAAATCGGAGCAGTTCGAGGGATTCGAGGCGATTGCCGAGATCCCGGGCGTAGTTTCGTTGCGCATCGAGTGCCGTCTGCCAGGCGGTATGCGCCGCGGCAACGTCCTTTGCCAGCTCGGTGTTGCCCGCCATCGCGTCGAGCAGGCGACGTTGCTCCCTGACGTGCATCAGTGACTGGTGTGCCTGTTGCCCGTGTATCTCGATGAGCGTCGATCCGAGCTCGCGCAGATTCTCCAGTGTCACCGGCGCATTATTCACGAATGCCCGGGATCGGCCTTCGGTGGAGACGATACGCCGCAGCGAACAATTCAGCTCATCGTCGAGTTCATGCTCGCGCAGCCATTGCAGCGCGCTGTGATGTTCGGGGCACTCGAACAACACACTGATCTCCGCTTTGGCTGCGCCGGCCCTCACTGCGCGCTGATCGGCGCGGTCGCCCAGCGCCAGCCCGAGTGCATCCACCAGAATGGATTTTCCGGCGCCGGTTTCACCCGTCAGCACATTCAGCCCTGCGCCAAACTCGACCTCGAGTTCGTCGATGATCGCGTAATTGCGGATCTGCAATACTCTGAGCATGTGCCTGCAGGACTTCTCTACATTGAACGTTCGCGCCCGCCGGATCGCGACGCCTTGCCCCAGTTCAGCTTCGAGCGCAGCAATTCGTAGTAGTTGTGATCGCGCGGGTGCAGGAGCGTGACGGTTTCATCCGCAGATTCGATGCGCAAGCGGTCTTTCGGCCCGATCTCACCCAATTCCTCGCCATCACAGCTGACATGGGCAGGCGGTTCGGCCGAGTCGGCAAGCGTGATTTCGATTTCGCTCGAGGCCGGAATGACCAGCGGCCGGTCACTCAGGCTGTGCGGGCAGATCGGCACCATGACCAGCGCCGCGACACTGGGCTCGATGATCGGCCCGCCGCACGACAGTGCGTAGGCAGTCGAGCCGGTCGGGGTTGCGACGATGAGTCCGTCGCCGCTGTGCCGATTGACGAACGTGCCGCCGACGACAGTGTCGAAGTCGAACATACGACCGGTGCTGCCTTTCTGCAGAACGACGTCGTTGAGCGCGAGCGTAGAATCCGCCTGATCCGGATCCCCCTGTGCGCGGATCACCGTCGCGCGCAGCAGCAGGCGGTCCTCGGCAATGTAGTCGCCTTCGAGGACGGCATCGGTTGCAATGTCGATCTGCTCCGGCAGAACATCCGTCAGAAAGCCCAGCCTGCCCAGGTTGACGCCGAGAATCGGGACGGTGGCCCCGGCCACGCGACGGGCAGCGGTCAGTAAGGTGCCGTCGCCGCCGATCGAAATCAGCAGATCGATTTTCTCTGCCGGCGCTGCCGGCATCAGCGAGCGGCAGCCGTCGAAGTCGCCTGACTCGAGCGCCGCCGCCTCGACGAGGACTTCGATGCCGCGTGCGCGCAGATGAGTTGCGATCGTTGCAGCGCGGCCCGCTACGGCCGGGTCACTCATTCGCCCCCAAAGCGCGATTCTGTGAAACTGGGTGCTCATGCGCTCAATCGATACGGTGAGTGATAAAGGGAAGTTTCGTATGTCCTTGACACTGCTCGGAATCCATTGATAGCGTTTCCGGGATTCGAAAACAGCGAGTGTAAGTTAACACAGCCGCAGGTCATGAAAGCGTCCAAACAGAAGGAGCTGGGTGAACGTGCACAGCATCTGCTTCGCGCGCTGGTTGCCAGATACATAGCTGACGGAACGCCGGTCGGTTCGCGCACGTTGTCGAAAAATGCGGGGCTGAGTCTGAGTCCCGCGACGATTCGCAACATCATGTCCGATCTCGAGGAACTCGGATTCATCAACTCGCCGCACACTTCCGCCGGCCGCGTCCCGACCATCAAGGGCTATCGCTACTTCGTCGATACGATCGTCAAGTTCAGTCCGCCCAACCCGGACGAGCTCTCGCGACTGCAGCAGGATTTTGCCGAAGCCGGCGGCGATCCACAGGGCATCGCACTGTCGGCGTCGAACATCATCTCGACGATGACGAGCCTCGCCGGCGTCGTGACGGTTCCGCGACGGACTCATCAGCAATTGCGTCAAATCGAGTTTCTGCCGATGTCCGATAAGCGCGTGCTCGCGATTCTCGTCGTCAATGAGAAAGAGGTGCACAACAAGATTCTCGACGTAAAGCGCGACTTTGCGGCCGATGAATTGCGTGTCGCCTCGAATTATCTGACTGAACAGCTTTCCGGCAGAGATCTGCGTCAGGTTCGCGATCTGCTGCTTCGAGAGCTGACCGATACCCGGGAATCGATGAACGCCATCATGAGCGATGCGATCGAAATGGCCGAAAAGGCTTTTCCTGAGGGTGACTCCGAGGATGACGGTGATTTTGTCCTGTCCGGCGAATCCAAACTGCTCGAAATCGAAGAGCTGGCCGATCTCGATACGCTGCGGTCATTGTTCGAAGCGTTCAGTCGCCGCCGCGACATACTTCATCTTCTCGATCAAAGCCTCAATGCCGAAGGTGTGCAGATCTTTATCGGCCAGGAATCGGGCTACGAGCTGCTCGATTCGGTTAGCATTGTCGCCGCGCCCTACGGTGACGATGAGGACAACATGGGCGTGATCGGCGTAATCGGGCCCACACGCATGGCGTATGAACGAGTCATTCCGATCGTCGATGTGACGGCAAAACTGCTCGGGCGAGCCTTGAAGAACTGAGGCTCTGACCCCATCTGCGCCCTTGCACTGCGAATCCGGCAACGATCTTTGAGGAGGACTCCATGAATGAACACGCGGCAGATGCCCGCCAGGGGCAGGCAGATACCGGAGATGCCGCGCAATCGGAGTCGGGCAGTGGTCAGGATCAGCCGAGCGAGCGTTCGGAAGTCGATTCGCTGCGCGAGGAGCTCGACCAGGCGCGGGACCAGTATTTGCGGCTCGCCGCCGAACTCGACAACGTCCGAAAGCGCAGTGAGCGCGAGATCGAGAACGCACATCGCTATGGCATTGAGCGCTTTGCACAGGCGCTGTTACCGGTGCTCGACAGCTTCGAGGCGGCGCTGAACGCGGAAAACCTCGAGCTCGATACGTTGCTGGAAGGGCAGCGCGCGACACTGCGACTGCTCGAGCAGGCATTCAGGGACGCCGGAATTGCGCCGATCGACCCCACCGGTGAGCCGTTCGATCCGCAGTTGCACGAGGCCATGAGTATGCTGGTCTCACCGACGGCGGAGCCGAATTCGGTCGTCGACGTCGTTCAGAAGGGTTACGCTTTGCATACCCGCCTGCTGCGCCCGGCTCGCGTGGTCGTCGCCGCTGCGCCGGAATCCTCGTCAGACGACTGATCTTTGCTGAAACCGCTTGAATTTCCATTGGCCGTGCCCCATTTAAAACGGCCAGGGAACAAACTCATTTTTTGGAGAAACTGAGCATGGGACGAGTCATCGGAATCGATCTGGGCACGACGAACTCGTGTGTTGCCGTCATGGATGGCGGCAAGCCGAAAGTCATAGAAAACAGCGAAGGTGATCGCACGACACCGTCCATAATCGCCTTCACCAAAGACGGCGAGGTGCTCGTAGGTCAGACGGCCAAGCGCCAGGCGGTGACTAATCCCGCCAACAC
>JASFSB010000258.1:0-4310 GCA_050114615.1 Gammaproteobacteria bacterium | reverse complement strand
ATCCTCAGTGGCGAGCTCGAGCGATGGCAGCGGCGTCTCCTGGCCTATTCTGCCTGCAATCACCTGGTCGAGCGTCTCGCCGTTGTAGACGTCCTCTGCAAACGTCTTCTTCGGCACCGTACCGCTCAGCCAGGCCGATACCGTGACGGCGTGGCCGTCGAGCGGATCACACAGCTCCGAGATCACTGTCACGTGATCGCGAAACTTCTCGATGGGTTTGAGAATCGGTGTGAATTCGAAGTCGGCGCCGACGGTGGATGGTGTCCAGAAACCGGGCCGCTCGCCGAGCGGTACGAAAACCACGCCAAACCGCTTCGGCGGGTTCGCAACCGTCTTCGCGGTGGCCGTCATGGCCGGCACCATCGCTTCGAGAAGCGGGAGCGCCAGCGTCGCGCCCAGCCCACGGAGCACTGTCCGACGCGGCAATGCCTTCTTAGTGATGAACATTGGTCGCTCCTTTCGTCAAAGGCCGCAGGACAATCCTAGCACGCCCGGCGGTGCGGCTTTAGCCGTTCCTTTCACATAACCGTCACTCACCGCGCCACGGCCGCAGTCGTGACCGGATCTGTCTCAGACAACGCCTTGATGCGCATCGTGAATGGCGTACTTCGGACGATCTGTGACACGATGGCCGAGAACCGATAATCGCTCGATGCCGTTTCCCGGATGATGGCCCGCACGGCCGGCATGTCGCTGGCGGCTACCCCTCGTCCGAGCGCATAGGTCATCAGCTTCTCGACGACCGTCCCGACGAACAGCTCCGGGCGACGCAGCAGCGCGCGGCGCAGCGAAACGACACCGTCGACGTGCGTGCCGTCCATCAGCTCCCCGGAGGCATCGATCGGCACGCCGAGCGAGCCGCCGTCGCGTTCACGCAATCGCCCGACGGCGTCGAAGTTTTCCATCGCCAGCCCGATCGGATCGAATAGCTGATGACAATTCGCGCACGTCGGATTCCTGCGGTGCGCTTCCATGCGCTCGCGCATCGACAATACGCGGCCCGGCTCCGCTTCTTCGGACAGCGGCGGCACATCGGCCGGCGGCGGCGGCGGCGGCGCGTTGAGTATGTTGTCCAGTATCCATTTGCCGCGCACGACAGGCGAGGTGCGCGTCGCCTGCGACGTGACTGTCAGGATCGCGCCCTTGCCGAGCAGCCCCCTGCGCGCTTCGTCGGCGAGCTGCACGCGCCGAAACTGGCTGCCGTAGATGTCCGGAATCCCATAGTGTTTCGCAAGGCGTTCATTGACAAAAGTGTAATCGGCAGTCATCAGGTCGAGCACGTTTCGATCTTCGCGCACGATGCTTTCGAAAAACAGTTCCGCTTCCTGCCGAAACGCCTGCCGCAGGTTGTCGTCGAAGTCAGGGAACACCATCGAGTTCGGCTGATGGTTCGCGAGGTTTCGCAGATACAGCCACTGCCCGGCGAAGTTCTCGACCAGACGAGCCGACTTCGCATCGGCCAGCATCCGGCGGACCTGCGCGTCCAGCACGGCCGGATCGCTCAGGCGGTTCCCGGCCGCGAGTTCGAGCAGCTCATCGTCGGGGATGCTGCTCCACAGAAAAAAGGACAGCCGCGATGCGAGCTCGAGATCGCTCAGACGGTAAGCCGCACCGGCGGGGACCTCGTCGGGTTCACGCTCCACACGGAACACGAACTTCGGGCTGGCGAGCACGCGCTGCAGGGCCACCTGGACGCCACGGTCGAAATTGCTCTGTCGGCGACCCTCGCGCCAAAAATTCATCAGGCGCTCGACGTCGGCGTCGTTACCCTGGCCACGATAAGCCCGACGCACCAGCGTGGCGACGATCTCCCTTGCACAGGTCTCTTCGGTCTCCGGCGTGGGTGTGCAGGTGAACAGTTTGCGCCGGCTCGGCGTGTCGCCCGCACCGGCCGGCTCGAACGGACCTGCGATCGTGAACGTCGACAGGTGTGGTATCCCGATCGGAGAACGCGTGTCATGAGAGCTGCGGACCGGCGGCGTCGCGCGCACGGGATCGATCGCATCGCTCTTCTTGAGCCAGGCGGCCGTGATCTCGTGCGGGCCGGCCGTCAGCGTCACACGCGTTTTGGCCCGCTCCTCGATTTCATCGGCAATGAGTGTGTTGTTTTCCAGATTGGCAGCCCAGTCCTCGGGGCCACCAAGCGTCGTGAGGTGCACGCGCCGGCCGTCCACCGCGTATTCCAGCGTGTGCTCGTACTCGAGCCCGCGCAGCACACCGAGATTGGTACGGAAGAACGTCGCCGAGAGTTCGTACTCGCCTGCGACCTGCAACGTCGGCGTAGCCAGGATGCCACCGATCGTCCCGAACGGCAGGCCTTCCACGTGCTTGTCCTGCGATGCGTCCTGCGGAATCGTGTAGACCTCCGCGGCGGCGCTGACGTCGGGATCGCCGACCGCGAGTGAACTGACCTTGCCCGCCGCGCTCACGTACTGCTCCATCAGCGTCGCGGACACACCAAGAACGTCGGCCACGTTGTCGAAGCCGTAAGCCGAGTCGTCCGGCGGCAGGAGCGTCGCCGGATCGACCGTCAGATCGAGCAGATCGCGCACGGCGTTCGCATACTCGCTGCGATTCAGGCGGTGCAGTGCCGGGCGGCCGGGGTTGGGATCAGCGCGGGACGCTTCGTCGAGCACGTCGCTCAGTGCCGAGACGAGGGCCTGGCGGGCGGCGGCATCCGGGTGCGGCGCATCGGGCGGCGGCATCATGCCGACCTGCACCTTGCGGATAACCTTCTCCCATACCTCGGCATCTGCAGCCACACCGGCCAGGTCTCGGCCCTCCAGTGTCAGCTCCGCCGTGCGCTCTGCATCGTTATGGCAATCGATACAGTATCTCGACACGGTCGCCATCGGATCGTCCTGAGACGACTCGCAGGCGCCGAGCGCGAACGCTGCAACCATAAACAGCGGTTTCGCTGCGGCGCGGATCACCGCAGGCGCAATGCTGCCGCGTCGTCGATCGATGCCAACCCCCCCAGGCCTCAAGGATGACACTGCCACATACCCTCATCTCAAGATTGTGGAGTTCCCTATCTGAACCAGCGTATTGGCAGTGATCGGGCAAGTCAATGAAAGCGCTGCTGCTGCAATCGCCGCTGAAGGCCAGTGCCGCGCCGCCACACGCTACCGTGAAACCGGCTTTGAACTTACTATGTTCCGGTAGCGACGCTGCGGTGTAGCCAGGGGGTGGCCATGAAATTCAGATCGATGCGCGTGACTGTCGCAGTAATCTTTGTCACGCAAACAACGATCGGCATCAGTCAGCAAGCCGATCGTGCAAGTGTCGGTCGCGGGTGGCCGGTCACCGTAATGGTGTCCGAACAGGTCAGTGGCAGCGGTGCACAGACGGCGACGGAAGGGCGATCGCCGGATGGCATCGAGCCACTGAACATCGACCTGTTCACGACCAAAGACTTCTACCAGGACGCTGAGCTGTGGCTGGATCCGCGCTACTTCCGGTGCAACAGTCCCGCGTCACTGGAAAACATGTGGGATGCCCGTGGCGACTCGGGGCCGCTGATCGGATCGAACCCACCCGGTAGTGCAGCGTGGGGGAACTGCTTGAGCGATTATCCGCGCGAGGCGATCGTGTCGCCTTATCCGTTCAAAAGCGCGCAGGCGCATTACGAAGCGCTGCTCGCGGAAACCAAAACGAAGGGAGGGCCGACGGTCTACACACGAGAGCGTCCCCCACCGGATTGGAATGGACGCTACAGCCGTGCTGCTTCGCTCGAGTTCATGGCCCGGCGCGCCGGCGAACGCTTTGAAGCGCCACCTGAGTATCTGGACGAGCCTCCGCAGTGGTTTTTCATTGCGATCAATCAGGCCGCGACGATTCTCTCGCTATTGACGCCTGAATATCAGCAACGCACGGTGCAGATGTACTATCACCAGGCGGTGAACAATTCGACGCTGTGGCCGGGGACATTTTGCTGGCCCGACGGGTTTATGCGGCTGTTCTCGCGCCCCGGGTGGCTCGCGATGGATCTGACGACGATGCCGGAGCGCGTCCAGTTCATGGCGAGCAGCGCTGATGACTTCATCCGCCACTTCAACATCGGGCGCGAATTCGACAGGAGCGGCGCGGTGCCGCGGCTGGGCGCGGACGTGCCGCGCTGGTACGGCGAGAGCGTGGCGTTCTGGGACGGTGACACACTCATCACGTGGACATCGAACGTTATGCCATGGATCACGCATGGCGTGTTCGAGCACTCCGGAAAGATGCAGACAGTCGAGATCTTCTCGCCGCGCTTCGACGGGACGGGTGACCTTGCAGGTCTGGAACACGAGATTATCTTCTACGATTCC
>JASFSB010000257.1:0-4311 GCA_050114615.1 Gammaproteobacteria bacterium | reverse complement strand
CGTATGTGCCCACTGAAAGACGTTTCAGGGCGGCCTCGACTTCGCGTAATTCCTCGACATCGCGCGAGATTTCGGCAAGGTTGATGTCGACGAGCAGATCGGCGACTGCTTCCTCGCCTCTGTCCGTGATCGCACCGGCCAGATCGGAGAAGTGTTCCTCGTCGCGCTTTTCCAGTTCACGGCTGATGTCAATGCGTAATTCAGCGGCGCGTCGCAGCAGAGCCTGCGTGGCGATTTTCGATTGGTCAGGCGTATTCATTTTGGATCAGACCTCTTGTTCCGCGGGCAGGAATCGGGCGTCGGGCAGTGCCTTGTTCAGCAGCTCCCGCAATGCCGGTATCGAATCCGGGTCCATCAGGTTCAGAGCCGGCAGCTTTGTCAGCTTTTGAATCAGCGCAATACCGGCCGTCGTGTTGGTCGCCGGGCCCGTGACGACATCGGGTGTGAGGCCGAAAGCCGTCTGGACACCGACGACTGCGTACGGATCCGACGCACACAATACGACGAACGCCAGCCGCTCGCTCAGGGCGTTGATTGCGATCGTTCCGTTGTACGGCTCCAGCGGCGACGCACCTGCCTCCGCAAGCACGACATCGGGTTTCGCGGCGGCCGCGAGTGACAACATGTAGCGCATGGCATCGGTAAACTGCGCTTCGGGGACCACGGTGGATGGGAGGCCGGCATCCACGAAATCCAGAATCTCCGCGGCGCCGGCATCACCATACGACAACGTATCGCGATAGCGGCCGGCACCGGTGAATTTCACGCCGACAACGCGCAAACCGGCGCGACAAAGCTCATGCACGACGATCCGGCCGGCTGTCGTTTTGCCTGCAGACATCGATGTCCCGACCATCAGAACCACCGGGGCTGTGCAGTCGGTCTGCGCGACCGGGCGCACGAATCCCTGCATTGTCTGCTTTTCACCCGAGCGCTGAACGTGGCCCAGATATTTCAGCGACATCAGGGGTGGCAGCATCAGCGATGTCGACGTGGCCTTACCGAACAGACCGGCACCGGTGAGCGCATGCATCTGTCCATCCTCGCCGACGACCTCCCAGTCACCGACACCCTCGAGCGTCGCGGCACGCTTGCCCAGCGCGCCGATCACCAGGTCGCCCTGCATCATATCGACCATACGGCCGTTGGCGATTTCGATCTTATACAGCGCACTGGGCCGACCCGTTACTCGCGCAGCGACGTAGTCGCCATCAGCCCATTGCGCCCGCACGATCGGGGCGACGTCGAAATCTCCGTCGCGCAGATTCGAAATGCGTGTCACGGAAGTCATGAAGTACCGGTTACTACGGTCTTTGCCGCTCGTCATTTCGATACCTCTCCAATCGTGGGCGACGAAATGAGTAACGCCAGCAGCGCGGCGCGCTCGATCGTCTTGTCCAGCAGCAGATGCTCATGTTCTGCGTGGGCGCCGTCACCGACCGGGCCCATCCCGTCCAGCGTCGCGGTGTATTGACTCGTCGTGCTGCCGTCGGAGCCGCCGCCGGCAAGGCCTTCGGTCAGCTCGATATCAAGCTCGCGAGCGATTTCACATGCCCGTTCCCACAGTACCCTATTTGCCGGTGTCGGCTCGAGCGGCGGACGGCCAATGTGACCTTCGATGCTCAGCGATACGCCGGGAGTCTGCGGCGCAATGGCATGGATTTCCGCTTCGATCCGTTCGGCGTCCTCCTGTGTTGCGACGCGCACGTCGATAACCGCCTTACTTTGCGGGGCAATGACGTTCGGTCGGATTCCGCCATCGATCGTCCCAACGTTGATCGAGATGCCGCGCTTCGGATCGTTCATGCCGAACAGCTGCTGTATAACATGTGACAATTCGAGAATCGCGCTCGCGCCGCTTTCCGGGTCCAGGCCTGCGTGCGCAGCTTTGCCAGTGACGCGTACGACGAAGCGCCCGACTCCCTTGCGGGCTGTCTTAATCGAGCCGCCGAGGCCCAGGGCCGGCTCCATGACGAAGGCCCGTTCCACGCACTGCGCCAGAGACCGAATGAAACGCCCGGACTCACGGCTGCCTATTTCCTCGTCTGAATTCAGAAACACGAGTGGCACAACGCTCGGCACTACTTTCAGTTCCTCCAGGGCGCGCAATGCCAGAATTATCTGTACGACGCCGCCCTTCATGTCGAATACGCCGGGTCCCCTGATCACGTTGCCCTGAACTTCGAAAGGCATGTTCTCGATCGTGCCGATCGGCCAGACCGTGTCGAAGTGTCCGAGTAACAGCTGCAAAGCCTTGTGACGCACGCGGTGCTTCGGGCTCGCGAACAAACTGCCGCCGCTGCTGCGGCCCGACAGCAGGCGAACCCTGAAATCGAGGCGTTCGAACTCTTCGGCGAGAATCCTTTTGACCGGCAATTGAGACGACGCATCGGATGAAGGTGACTCGGCCCGTGTGAGCACTTCGAGCAAACGGACCATCTCATCGCTTTGCGCATTGAGATAGTCACGAATCTGCTCGCGAAACTGCGCCGTCATCTGCGGAGCTACCTTTGCATACCCTCCGGCAGCGGGAACCGTTGAGTCGTGTCGATCGTGGCGAAGCGCCAGGGGTGGATGTACGCAAGCATCGGAGAGTTTTGAATGAGGTCCTGATCGTCCAGCTCGGACACACGCAATGCGTCCTTGTGAACGTGTGCCGCGCTGATTGTGCCGGTGATCAGGCTGTTTGCGCCGAAATCGTCGTAAATCCTGAATAATTCACATTCCAGAAACAGGTAGCCATTGGCGACGAATACGCCATCGATCTGACTGGCCGACAGCGTTTCGAATGCCTGCAGAACGCTTTTTTCGTCGTCGCCGCAACGCGGCGCCGCTGCCAGGCTGGCATATAGCACCTGCGACGGCCGCGGATACGTGACGGTGAACACACCGGTTCGCCGGATATTTTTATAGGTACCATGACGCGGCGTGCAGACGAAGCCGAAGTAATTGTCCCAGCTCATCGGCATCGCCATGTGCTTGGGCGCAAGATCGGGCTGACCGTCCGGTTCGCGCGTGCCGATCAGCACCATCGGCGCCAGCATGAAAAACCGTTCCCAGATCGGGTCGCCGACGTCAAGGCTGATGACGTCGGCGGCAATTTGTTCGCTCATGCGTGCCCCGCTGCTCGACCAGTTATTCGACTTACCGTGACGCCGGGCGGGTCGGCCCGCAATCCGAACTATTACCTACGCCGGACCCCGATATGTGCGCTCCGGCTGTCTAAGGCATCGGCTGCAGATAGTAGTTATAGGCGTTATCCGAACCGATCGAATACGCCCACATGACGAGCATCTCCTCGAGCACGCGGGCGTAAGCCAGCGGGCCGACATCGACGGCGTGCAGGCCCATGCCGTCGGCGAGCTCGGCAATGACGGCTTTCGCTGCGGCGTCATTACCAGCCAGCGGAATCGAAATCGGTCCTCCGGCAGTCTCGGGGTCGACCATCTGCCGATAGTTCAGCGTATTGAATGCCTTAACGACGCGTGCATCGGGATGTACGCCCTGGATCATTTGAGCATTTGAGCCGTTACCTTCGATACCGTACATCGGGTAATCCCCTGCACGGCTGACGACGTTCGTCGGATCGAGCAGGATCTTTCCCGACAGGTCGCCGAGACCGCGCGCAATTTCGACGGCAGCCGTTCCCGGCACTGCGAGGACGACGATGTCGGCGTTCCTGACAGCCGCTGCAGGCATCGCGGCTGATGCGCCATTACCGGTACGCCGAACGAGTTCGAGCACGTCAGCGCGCCTTGGCTCGCGCGAGCCATAGACGATCGTATGACCCTGCGCGGCGAACTCGGGCCCCAGCGCGCCACCGACGTTGCCTGTGCCGATGATAGCAATAGTCTCGGCGGCGGCCTGGATGCTCAGCACGGCGCTGAGCATCAGACAAACCATGGCGAGCACTGTTTTCTTCATTGCATTTCTCCGTTAGCGCCAGTCATCGACAGCCATGCTGCGACGATACCCGCACTCGTTTGCACTCCAGCGAATATTGCCGCTGCCACCGACCACGATGACTTCGACGTTTCGCAGATACGGGATCGGGGCATCGTCAGGCAGGGTCAGCCAGGTCGCATAAGGCTCGCGTCCGGCCCGTGCCGGTCCGAGCTTGTAGTTGATCACTTCCTGGTCGAGCCAGTAATGGACCTTGGGCGTCGTCACGTTCGCTTCGACCCATTCGATGAGCTTCTCTTTCGTGTCGAACCCGAAGCGCAGCAGCGGGGCTGTGACGGCGGGGTCGATCAGCAGCGTCTTGGCTTCGCGGTTCGGTACACCGATCCCACCGAGAAAGCGCTTCAGCAC
>JASFSB010000256.1:0-4314 GCA_050114615.1 Gammaproteobacteria bacterium | reverse complement strand
AGAATCCGCGTGTCATCGGGGACATGCTGAAGAACTATCTGCCGAAAAACCGTCGCTCGGAGGAGTAGCCGTGTCGGAAGCCGTCGAAGAATCCGGCGAAGAAGGAGGTGGCCTCCCGGGATGGGTCATGACGTTCGCCGACCTCATGACGCTGTTGATGTGCTTCTTTGTGCTGCTGTTGTCGTTTTCCGAGATGGATGTCGCCAAGTTCAAGCAAATGGCAGGTTCGATGGAACAGGCCTTCGGCGTTCAGGCTGAAATCGAGGTCAAGATGATTCCGCGCGGAACCAGTATCGTCGCGCAGGAATTCAGCCCCGGCACGCCGCAGCCCACGGCGCTGAACGAGGTTCGCCAGTTCACGATCAATTCGAACCAGAGCACGCTCGATGTCGGGCAGGAGCGCGGTGAAAGCGGCGGCAACGACCGGGGGCAGGGACCGGCTCCGGAGATCGATCTCGAGGAAGCAGAACGTCTGGCCACGGAGCAGGCCGAGCGGTTACGGCAGGAGTTTGCCGAAGAGATCGCCGATGGGAGTCTGCAGGTGCGTCTCGAGGGCACGGATGTGACTGTGCAGATTCTCGAGCAGGACTCCTTCGCGTCGGGCAGTTCGCTGCTCGAGACTTCGTTTCGGCCCACGCTCGGGCGAATCGGTGCACTGCTGAACGACATGGTTGGCGCCATTCGCATTGCCGGACACACCGACGACGTGCCGATTTCAACGAGCCAGTTCCGATCCAACTGGGACCTCTCGGCGATGCGGGCAACGACCGTTGCGCATCAGCTCCTGAATGCCGGCATCGATCCGGCGCGCCTCATGGTCAGTGGCCATGCCGACACGCAGCCGCGCGTCCCGAACGATTCGGCGGACAACCGGGCGCTGAATCGGCGCATCGACATCACGCTCGTCACCAGCCGGCTTACGCACGCGCCCGCTCCGATGCCCGGTGCCGAAGCGGATGCAACTGCGCAGCCGCCGGACGTCGGCGCGACGGCCGATCCGATCTGAGTGGCGATCAGCTGACTCGGGCGGGCTGGGTATACTCGTCGAGATCGATCATATCCACCGGCTCGGGCTCGATGCCATAAGTCTGCTCGCCCAGATTGTTCAAAATCCCGGTAAGCGGTTCCGGGCGGTGAACCGCGAATCCCTGCACGTAATCGACACCCAGTTCCCGGAGCGCGACACTGATCGCCTCGCTTTCCACGTGCTCGGCAACGGTCGTTGCGCCGGTAACGGACGCGATATTGACGATCGAGGCGACAATGGCCCGTGACAGCGGACTCTCCAGCATATCGCGGACGAAGGAGCCGTCTATTTTCAGGAAGTTGACCGGCAGGTGTTTGAGGTACGCAAACGAGCTGTAACCGGTGCCGAAATCATCCAGTGCAACCTGACAGCCGAGGCGCTGCAGACGGCTGATGAATCGCTGCGCCCGATCGATATTTCGGACGAGAGAGGTCTCGGTTATTTCGAAACACAGCGTGTCGGGCGCGACGCCGGTTTCCGCGATTCGAGTCTCGATATGGCCCGGAAAACTGTCGTCAGCCAGAGACTGCGCTGAGACATTGATGCAAAACGTGCACAGGTTTACTTCCAGTGAGTTTTCCGCGCTTGCCAGCGACGTCAGCGCCGTATTGATGACCCACCGGTCCAGTGCCGTCATCATGTGGTAGCGCTCGGCGGCCGACAGCATTTCCCCGGGATGGCCGACGGTGTTGTTTTCGCCTTCCAGCCGCGTGAGCAGTTCGTATTTCGCCGGACGATCCGGCGTCAATGGCGCGATCTTTTGCGCAAACAGGATGAACCTGTTTTCGATGAGCGCCATCTGCAGGAAGCCGACCTTGTCGACATCGCTGCGTCGCTGAATGACGCTGTCGTCGATGTTCTGGTGCAGGGCATACTGATTGCCGCCTCTTTCCTTCGCCGCTCTTGCGGCCACTTCGGCTACGATGAGCAGGCTTTCCGGGTCTTCGTGCTCGTCACTCATCGTGGCAATTCCGGCGCTTGCCGACAGTGCGATGGATCGCTCGTTGTCGTCTATCGTTTCCATCGAGTAGTGCCGCAACAGACGTTGAGTCGTTGCAACAGCCTGCTCAGCCGAAGCGCCCGGCAGAAACGCCGCGAATCGATCGCTGGTCAGGTGCGCGATGAGCGCGCGCGATCCGGCCTGCTCACACAATACCCGGCCCAGCGTCTCGAGAGCCTGGTCACCCGCTGAATAGCCGAACGTATCGTTGATCGCATGAATCTTATCTGCGTCGATGTAGGCGAGACTGCTCAGCAATCCGGGATCCCGGCGGCGCATCGCGCTTATCGCGTCGAGCAGTTCGCTGCGCGACAGCAGCGCCGGAGTCTGTTCGTTGCGACGCAGCCACTGCGCGAGCCGCGTACTGAACTGGCGAGCCAGCTTCGACAGGGGCTTGTCGGCGTCGTAGTCGAGCAGGTGGACCGTGCCGAGTGTGCGTTCGCTGCTGTCGGTCACGCGCCGGCAGAACAGGCTGACTTCGCGGGAACCGGATACGCTCAGACGGGCCTTCATTGGTTTGCCGCGCTGCAGCACCTGCGCGTGCGCGCGCGAGATAATGTCGGGCAGCCGACTCTCAAGCGTTCCGCTGTCGCTGTCACTGACGAGCAGATCCCGTTCCGGCAGGTGTACGGCAAGGGCTGCCAGTCCCGCTCGTGCGCGCCATTGCCTGCACAGCGCCTCGAGTGTGCTGCCCAGTTCGGAGTCTCTGGCGGGCACCGCGAGAAGATCATCGACCTCCGTATGGGACTGCAGATCGATCGACGGGTGCAGCCAGCTCGCAGTGAGCGCGGAGTTGATCTGGATTTGTCGGGCCAGACATTCCAGCGGCTGTTTCGTGACGGACTCCACATCGCTCAATTCCGGGCGAATCTCGTCATGAATAGCCAGACGCAGTGCCAGGGGCCGGTCGCTGGAAACCCGCATCGGCAGCTGGACGACGGTCCAGCCAGCGCTGATGGGCTGTCTGCAGGGGATCTGATCCGGGGGCGGTACACGGCGGAGCGCGGATTGGAGCTGCTCTGAGCGCAGCGGATCGTCCGTCCACAGCGGCCTGCCGGTGACATCGACGACGATCGCGAACAGATCGACACCGAGGATCTCGCGGATCTCGGTCACATAGGCGTGGCACGCACTCTCGTCGATGACGAGCGGTTCGCTGACAGCCTGACGCGTTGGTTTCATTAAAATCTGGCCGCTCAACGACTTAGGCGTCGGATCTGCGCATTGTGGGAAAGGAGAGTCAATACGGGTACGATCGAGCGATCAGATTCGATTCCGGAGCGGGTAGTGGTTCGTTCAAGCATTCTGGTTGCCATGACAGGAGCTTTGCTCAGCGCACCATTGTCCGCTCAGATAAGCGCACCTAATACGACCGGCGTCTCAATGGGGCACGTTCATTACTATGTGCCCGACGTCGCAAGGACGGCTGCGTTCTGGGAGACGCTTGGCGGCGCAAGGAGCGATCTCGGGGATACGGCGCTGATTGCGTTTCCGGGTATCGTTTTACTGATCTCTCAGGGCGAGGTGCGTGCGAATTCACTCGGCGCGGTTGTCGGTCACATTGCATTCAGAGTGGCATCAGTTGCGGCGATCGAGGAACGCGGCATTGCGCTCGAGCGCAATGAGCAATTCCCGGGGGTCGTGTACGTTTACACGCCCGATGGGGAGCGCATTGAGCTGTTCGACGATGGGACGGCGACAAACATCGGCTTCGATCCGGACACCGGCGTCGTCGCTCCGGCCGCGCTGCGTCACAACGCACCGCTCGCGCAGCCTGTCGTCTCGCACCACATGCATTTTTACGTCCCGGAAGGAGAGGTCGAGGCCGCGCAGCGCTGGTATGTGGATCACTTTGGGGCCGCGCCCGGGACGCGCTGGCGGTACACGGCGGCGGACCTGCCGGGCATCAACCTGAATTTTTCCGCCGATTCTGCCGGGCGCGCGCCGACTCGAGGTCGGATGCTCGACCATATCGGTTTCGAAGTGGTCGGTCTGAAAGCATTCGTCGCGCAGCTGCAATCGCAGGGGATCCGGTTCGACACGCCATACCGGCAGCTGCCCTCAGGGCTCGGCAGCGCGTCTCTGACCGATCCCTGGGGTGCGTACATCGAGCTGACAGAAGGGCTCGGCACCTCGTTCGACTAGCTGCCGTCGCGATACGAATCCGTGTTCACTGGTCAGACGCTGCCGAGTCGCCCGCCCCGGAGAACCAGGCGATGAGTCCGGTCAGGAGCAGCATCAGCAAAATAGGGACCATCACGTAGAGCAGGAGTTCGCTCACATCGTC
>JASFSB010000255.1:0-4326 GCA_050114615.1 Gammaproteobacteria bacterium | reverse complement strand
AATGAGACCCGCATCGCGAGGAGCCGAAAATGCCTGATCTGTCGACTTTCACGCTAGCCTCCACAGTGGCGGCGATCATCGGTATATCGCTCGGCGTCATGTTGCCGGCCATTGCGATGGGTTTGGCAATTTCTCGGGCGCTCGACGCGCTGGCGCGTCAGCCGGAGGCAGAACGATCGATCATGCGCACGCTGTTCATCGGTCTTGCGATGATCGAATCGCTCGCCATCTATGTGCTCGTCATCGTGCTGATCGTGCTGTTCCGCAATCCGTTGCTGGAATACCTGGTTAGCTGATTCATGGATATTCGCCTGTCGGGGTAACTCAGCGTTGGAGCTCAACTGGTCGACATTCGTCCTGGAAATCATCAATTTCCTGGTCCTTGTGTGGATACTGAAACGGTTTCTGTATCAGCCCGTACTCGATGTCATTGCGGCGCGCCGCAAGTCGATCGAAGAGCAGCTCGCCCAGGCACACACGATCGAGGAACAGGCGCAGGCGCTCAAAGCGCAGTACACCGGCCGGTTGTCGGAGTGGGAAACGGAACGGCGCAGGGCAAGAGAACAGCTTGCCCACGAAATCGACCAGGAGCGCGCGCGGCGATTATCGGGAATTCAATCGGCTTTCGAACAGGAAAGAGAAAAAGGGCGCGTCGCGGAAGCGCGTCGACAGGCCGAGCAGCGGCGCGCGCTCGAACTACAGGCACTGTCGCAGGGCGCGGCATTTTCGTCTCGCCTGCTCGCGCAGGCCTGCGGTCCGGAACTCGAGGGCCGGTTGCTGAATCTGCTCATCGACGGCTTGCGGGATATGACGGAAATGCAGCAGGACCGGCTGCGCAGTCAGTGTGCGGATACTTCGCAGGTGGTCGATGTGACCAGTGCGTTCACTTTGTCGGCAGAGCAGCGTGAACGCCTGATCGCGGCTCTGCGCGAAGTGTGTGCGGAATCAGTACCTGTTCGATTCAGCCAGGACGAGAAGCTCCTCGCCGGTCTGCGAATCGTCGTCGGTGACTGGGTGCTGGCGGCGAACGTACGCGATGAGTTGAAGGGCTTCACGGAGCTCGCTCATGCGGCGCGCTGAGGACGCCGACGGCGGACCATTGTCGGCGCAGGCGCGCTGGCTCGCCCGCTACGATCCCGCGTTGCGCATCGGTGAGCGTGGCAGCGTCGTGTCTGTCGGTGACGGCATTGCGCGGATCACCGGTCTGCCGTCTGCGGCGATGGACGACGTCCTGAATTTCGAGGACGGGAGCCGCGGTGTGGTTTTTGATCTCAACGAGCGGCGCATTGGTGCCGTCCTGTTGCGCGTCACCGATGCGCTGACAGCCGGAACAGCGGTGCATCTGTCCGGTCAGCGTTTGAGTGTGCCGGTCGGCGACGAGTTACTCGGCAGGGTCATCGACCCGCTCGGCAGGACGCTGGATGACGGTCCGGTGCTGAATGCAGGTGTGCGTCAAAGCCTCGAGTCGCCTGCGCCGCCGATCGTGGCACGCGATTTTGTGCACTCGCCGTTCTATACCGGGATCAAGATAATCGACACGCTGATCCCGATCGGAAAAGGGCAGCGCCAGTTGCTGCTCGGGGATGACGGTCTGGGGCGATCGTCGCTGGTGCTCGACGCGGTCGTCAATCAGCGTGATAAAGGCGTCAACTGCGTATACGTGCTCGTCGGCCAGAAGCGTTCGTCCGTCACGAGCACGATCGCGACGCTGAGGGATTGCGGTGCGCTGTCCTACACGACGGTGGTTGTCGCCGAGGCTTCCAGCCTGCCCGGCCTGCAGTATCTGGCGCCGTTCTCGGGTTGTGCCGTGGCTGAGTTCTGGATGCAGCAGGGGCAGCATACGCTCGTCGTTTACGATGACCTGACGAGTCACGCCGAGACCTATCGCACGCTTTCGTTGTTGTTGCGGCGTCCGCCGGGACGCGAAGCCTATCCCGGGGATATCTTTTCTCTTCATGCCCGGCTGCTCGAGCGGGCGACCTGCCTCAACGCCTCCCATGGCGGTGGCAGCATGACTGCGTTCCCGATCGTGGAGACCAACGAAGGAGAGATTGCTGCCTACATTCCAACGAACCTGATTTCGATAACCGACGGACAGATCTATCTCGAACGAGATCTGTTTTCCGGCGGTTTCAGACCGGCAATCGATATTGCGCGCTCAGTGTCGCGCATCGGCGGAGCAGCTCAGCATCCCAGAATCAAGGAAGAAGCCGGGCGAATGAAGCTCGACTACCTGCAGTTTCTCGAGCTCGAAGTCTTCACGCGCTTCGGTGCGCGGCTCGAGGCCTCGATGGAAGCGGCGATCAGTCGCGGCCGCAGCCTGCGTGAAATCCTGAAGCAGGAACGGCTCGCCCCGTTGCCGGCAGAGTTTCAGCTCGCCTGGCTGACAGGTTTCAACGACCGGCTGTTCGCGGAAATCGAAGCGGAGGACCTGCCGGATGTGCTCGCAATGCTGCTGCAGCACGTCGAGCGCAGCGACCTGACGCTCGACAGTCCCCGCGAGCAATGGAGCGCTGCGCTCGTGCAATGGCTCGGTAAAGCCGATACGCGTACCGAGTCGTGACAAAGCGTCGCGATCTGGAACATCATCGTGACGGCCTGCAGGAGATCGGCGAAATCCTGTCTTCGATGAAGACCCTCGCTTACATGGAAACGCGCAAGCTGGGGCGCTTTCTGTCAGCGCAGCAAAAGGTGGTCGCGTCGATACGGGAGATCGCCGAAGATCTTCTGGGCTTTTACCCGGAACTGCGGCCGCAGCCGCACGAAGTAACGCCTGTGTTTCTGCTCATCGGATCGGAGCGGGGATTCTGCGGTGACTTCAATCGGGCCCTGACCGTGCGACTGGCGCAGGCCATGCGCGAGCACGGACACGATCAGCCACGAGTCGTGACCGTTGGGCACAAGCTCCGTTCGCTGCTCGAGGGCGATAAATCCGTCGTCGCATTTCTCGACGGTGCGAGTGTGGCCGAAGAGGTGCCGGCAGTGCTGCAGAACCTGATCGACGAGCTCAATGCGCTGCAGACTCGCATTCCCGGCCTGGCGTTGTTCGGCGTATTTCACGACGACGAAGATATCGACATTGCCGCGTTGTTGCCGCCGTTCGAACAACCGCCGCCTGACACACCTTCGGCATCGTTTCCGCCGCTGCTCAATGTCACTGCAGAGGATTTTCTGCGTGACCTGGTCGATCATTATCTGTTCGCCGCGCTCAACAACATGCTGTATGCGTCGCTGATGGCCGAGAATCAGCGCCGCGTCAGTCATCTCGAGGGCGCGGTTCGTCATCTTGAGCAGGAATCCGGCGAATTGACTCGAAAGTGCAGGGCGCTGCGTCAGGAGGAAATCGTCGAGGAAATCGAGGTCATTCTGCTGAGTGCGGTGGATCTCGATACAGGTGATCGTTAAAGTGAGAACTCATCCCCGAGCATCGGCATGTGTACCTGCGTGCGTTTCAGCAGGCCGGAGAAGTGCGACATCGTATTTTCTTCCCCGTGTACGAGGAAGGTGAGCTCCGGCTCTCCGAGTCCCTCGTGCCACCGGAGCAGTTCGCTCTGGTCGGCATGCGCCGAGAAGCCGTTGATCGTATGAATCGCTGCCTTTACTGGATACGTCTCGCCGAAGATTTTTACGGACTTCGCTCCGTCGATTATCCGCCGCGCCAGCGTGCCTCTGGCTGCGAAACCGACGAATATGATGCTCGATTGTTTACGCCACAGGTTCTGCTTTAGATGATGGCGTACGCGTCCGCCGGTGCACATGCCCGAGCCGGCCATGATGACCGCGCCGCCCGTCACTCGATTGAGTGCGATCGATTCGGCCGTTTCGCGCGTGAAGTGCAGACCCGGCAAGTCGAACGGATCGTTGCCCTCACGGAACAGCTCGGCTACGTCCGAGTCGTAGCACTCCGGATACCGTTTGAATATCTCGGTCGCAGAAATCGCCATCGGCGAGTCCAGAAAAACCTGCAGCGAGCCGGGCAGGCGACCGGACTCGACGCCCTCGCGCAAATAGAACAACAACTCCTGCGCGCGCTCCAGAGCGAAAGTCGGAACAATGATGTTGCCGCCGCGCTTCAGCGTGTCGGTGATCGCGTCGTAAAATTCATCGACCGACGGTTGTAGCTCTCTGTGCGATCGGTCGCCGTATGTTGTTTCCATGACGACGACGTCCGCATACGCCGGAGTCGCAGGTGTTCGCAATAAAGGCCGTCCGGCATTGCCGATGTCGCCCGAGAAGAACACCGATCGGGCCTTGCCGTTCTCCTCGAGCTCGAGAAGGATGCCGGCCGAGCCCAGAATATGGCCGGCATCGAAGAACGTGGCGCGC
>JASFSB010000254.1:0-4331 GCA_050114615.1 Gammaproteobacteria bacterium | reverse complement strand
AGATATTCGCGGATGTCGCTGCCGTCGAGCGTGGCCTGAGCGGCGATCTGGACGCGCACACGACGGTGCTCATCAAGGCGTCACGGGCGATGCGGCTGGAACGCCTTGCGGCCGCACTCACTGCGCAGCAGGAAGGCCCGTCATGCTGATCTGGGTATCCGAATATCTCACGAGTTTCTACTCCGCGTTCAACGTATTCAGTTATCTGACGATGCGCGCGATTCTGGCGGCTTTGACCGCGCTCGTGTTGTCGTTCGTGTGCGGGCCGTTCGTCATTCGTCGCCTCACCGTGCGCAGCATCGGTCAGCCGATCCGCGAGGAGGGTCCTGTTTCCCATTTGCCCAAAGCCGGTACGCCGACGATGGGTGGTGCGCTGATACTGATCGCCATCTGCATCAGCACGTTGCTCTGGGCAGATCTGATGAATCGCTTCGTGTGGATCGTGCTTACGGCAACGATCGCATTCGGCGTCATCGGATTCGTCGATGACTACAAAAAACTCATCGCGCGAAACTCGAGCGGGCTGAGTGCACGGACGAAGTACATCGCGCAGTCGATCGTCGCGCTGATCATCGCGGCGGCTCTCTACTACTCTGCGGAGAATCCGCAGGTCGAGCATTCGTTGCTGATCCCGTATATCCCGAACCTCGTCATTCCGCTCGGTGCGACCGCGTACATCGTGTTCGTCTATTTCGTCGTCGTTGGCGCCTCGACCGGCGTCAACCTGACCGACGGTCTCGACGGGCTCGCGATCATGCCGGCCGTTCTCGTAGGCGGTGCCCTCGGGCTCATTGCCTGGGCGGCCGGCAACGTCGTTTTCTCGGGCTACCTCGACATTCCATATGTCGCAGGAGCCGGCGAGATGTTGGTTTTCTGTGCGGCCCTGGCTGGCGCCGGCCTGGGCTTCTTGTGGTTCAACACTTACCCGGCACAGGTCTTCATGGGTGACATCGGAGCGCTTGCGCTCGGTGCCGCACTTGGAGTCGTAGCGGTGGTGGCAAGGCAAGAGCTGGTGTTGTTCATCATGGGCGGTGTGTTCGTCGTCGAAACCGTCTCAGTCATGATCCAGGTTGCCTCATACAAGATGACAGGCCGGCGTATTTTTCGAATGGCCCCGCTGCATCACCATTTCGAACTCAAGGGCTGGGCGGAGCCCAAGGTCATCGTTCGGTTCTGGATCATCACGGTAATCCTCGTGCTGGTCGGACTGGCGAGCCTGAAGATCCGTTAGGGAACGCGTGCGCATGGCAGCAGCAGGCAGCATGATGACTGAAAAGACGCGTAGGCCATTGTTCAATCGATCCGGGGTCGATCGATCGGGGCTCGATCTCAGCGGTCGCAGCCTGATCGTCGGACTCGGCGCCAGTGGTGCTTCGGCGGCGCGTTTCATCCATGCGCGCGGCGGACAGCTGCGCATCATTGATTCGCGGGCTCAGCCGCCCGGCATGGATGAGCTGTCCGACCTCGACGCCGAAGTGATTACGCAGTCGCTCGATGCCCGCTGGCTCGATGACGTCGCACGTGTCGTTCTGTCGCCGGGGCTGTCGATCGACCTGCCGATCTGCGCTCAGGCGCGTGAGCGCGGGATCGAGATCCTCAACGACGTCGAGCTGTTCGCGCGCGTTTGTGAGGCGCCGATCATTGCCGTCACCGGCTCCAATGGCAAAAGCACAGTCGTCAGCCTGCTCGAGCGGCTGCTGGTCGCTGCGGGCCTTGACGCGGTCGCCGGCGGCAATCTCGGCACGCCTGCGCTCGATCTGCTCGATCGGGCAGCCGAGCTCTACGTGCTGGAAGTATCCAGCTTTCAGATGGAGACGACTGAGTCGCTTGCGCCGCACGCGGCCGCCGTACTCAATGTCACGGCCGATCATCTCGATCGGCATACCGACATGAGCACATATGCTGCGCTGAAGGAAAAACTGCTGCGGCGCGCACACACGATCGTCACGAACGTCGACGACCCGCGCGTGCGCGCGATGGCCGTGCGGCATCCGCGCCGCATCGAGTTTTCCGTTCTGCGGCCATTGCAGCGCGGCTATTCGGTTATCGATGATGCGATCGCGATCGACGGACGGCCCGTCATGCCGCTCGCGGACCTTGCGATGCCGGGACGGCATAACGTGGCGAATGTGCTCGCTGCGCTGGCGCTGGCGGCCACCTGCACTGAGCGCCTCGCGCCGATGCTGAAGGTGTTGCGTGAGTTCACCGGGCTGCCACATCGCTGCGAAGCCGTGGCCACGATCAATGGCGTTAGCTACATCAACGACTCGAAGGCCACGAATACCGGCGCCACGGCCGCCGCACTCGCAGGTCTGCCCGGCCCGCTGATTCTGATTGCCGGCGGGGTCGCGAAAGGCGCTGACTTCACCGAGTTACGCGATTTCGTTCGCGGCAAAGTGCGCGCAGCAGTGCTGATCGGCGAAGCCGCGGCAGAGCTCGGCGACGCGATCGGCGATTTGTGTCAGGTCGCGCGTGCCGACACTATGGGTGAAGCCGTTGCGCTCGCCTGCGAGCAGGCACGTCCCGGCGATACGGTCATCCTGTCGCCGGCCTGTGCGAGTCTGGACATGTTCGCAGACTACACGGAACGCGGTCGCCGGTTCCGGGACGCTGTCAGGAGTCTGGCGCCATGAGCACATCGACGCGAGACTTCGCAAAAGACCTCGACGTGCAGTTGCTGGCTGTCGTCATCGGTATCACCGCGCTCGGCGCCATCATGGTCGGCACCACTTCGGTTTCTCTCGCTGCGCGCGAATTCGACGAACCGCTGTTCTTTTTCGTGCGGCACCTCGCGGCGCTCGGCATTGGCTGCATCGGGCTCGTCCTGGCAATGCTGATTCCGATGAGCGTGTGGTTTCGGATGAACGGTCTGTTGCTGGTCAGCGGGTTTGCTTTGCTCGTGCTGGTGCTCGTGCCCGGGTTCGGTGCGAGCGCCAACGGCAGCACTCGCTGGCTCGTTCTCGGTCCTTTGCAGCTGCAGGCTTCCGAACCGGCGCGACTGTTTCTGCTGATGTATCTCGCGAGCTACGCCGTGCGTCACAGTGCAGCGCTGGCATCGACCTTTTCGAGTTTTCTCAAGCCGCTGCTGATCGTCGGAATCGTCGGTTTGCTGCTCATTGCCGAACCGGATTTCGGCACGCTCGTCGTCATGACGACTACCAGTCTCGGTATCCTGTTCGTCGCAGGTTCGCGATTGCGCGATTTCTTCGCGGCGGTCGTTTGCGCGGGTGGTATCCTGGGGGCGCTCGTCGTGACATCCAGCTATCGCTGGCAGCGTGTCCTGTCCTACCTCGACCCGTTTGCGGATCCGTTCGATTCCGGATTTCAACTCGTGAACTCGCTGATTGCGATCGGCCGTGGTGACTGGTTCGGTGCCGGTCTCGGTGAAAGCGTGCAGAAACTGTTCTATCTGCCTGAAGCCCACACCGATTTCGTATTTGCCGTGCTTGCTGAAGAGCTCGGTTTCGTCGGTTCGACGCTCACGCTCGTGCTGTTCGCGTTTCTGGTGTTCCGGACGATTCAGATCGGGCAGCACGCGCTCGATGCCGGTCTGCCGTTTCAGGGTTTCGTTGCGATCGGCATTGGCCTGATGGTCGGCATCGAAGCGTTCATCAACATCGGCGTGAATATCGGTCTGCTGCCCACGAAGGGTCTTGCCCTGCCGCTCATCAGCTACGGCCGCTCGAGCGCCATCATCACGCTGATAGCCGTCGGCCTCGTGTTGCGAATCGCGATGGAAACGCGTGCAGCGCAGCGCAATCCGCGGAGGCGCCGCACATGACGGGCGGCCCGATCATGATCATGGCCGGCGGTACGGGCGGGCACATATTCCCGGGACTCGCCGTCGCGGCTGAATTGCGCCGCTGCGATGAAGACGTCGTGTGGCTCGGCACGCACCGCGGGCTCGAAGCCCGGCTCGTTCCGGAGCATGGTATCGACATCGAGTGGATTTCGATCCGCGGTCTGCGCGGTCGTGGCTGGCGCGCATGGGTGCTGACGCCGCTGCAGCTCGTCAGTGCAGTTTTCCAGGTGCTGCGGGCATTCCGACGGCGCAGGCCTGCCGTCGTACTGGGTCTGGGTGGCTTCGTGTCCGCACCGGGCGGGCTCGCTGCCTGGCTGACACGGCTGCCGTTGATTATTCACGAGCAAAACGCTGTGGCAGGCACCGCCAACCGCATGCTCGCGCCGCTTGCGCGCAGTGTGTTTTGTGCGTTTCCGGGTGCGTTCAGTGCGCGTGTCAAAGCCGAAGTCATCGGCAATCCGGTGCGTGCGGATATCGCCGCTTTGCCGGATCCCGCCGTTCGCATGGCCGGACGCGAAGCACAACGGCT
>JASFSB010000253.1:0-4340 GCA_050114615.1 Gammaproteobacteria bacterium | reverse complement strand
ATCGACGCGCAGCTCATCGTCCTCGATACCAACGTGCACGTGCATCCCGCTGATGACCATGCGCCAGGCGGCAGCCTGCATCTCCTGCGACAACACGTCGTATCGCTGCCGTGCGGTATGTTCCTGACGGTGCCAGTTCGCAAACGGATGCGTGGATACCGCCAGGGGACTGAGGCCGTGGACAGCCGTCGCGTCGATGACGGAGCGGCGCAAAACGCGCAGAGATTCGCGCGCCTCAGCAACCGTCGCGCATACGCGCGTGCCGATTTCGATCTGCGAGCGCATGAACTCCGGCTTCACCTGCTGCCCCTGCGACAGCGCCTCGCACTCCTCGAGCAGCGCCGGCGGGAGATCCTCGACGAGGTCGCGAGTCGCCTTGTCGACGACGAGATACTCTTCCTCGACCCCAAGGGAAAAGCGCGGCTCCTTCATTCGGCCTGTCCCGTTTCAACAGGCGGTGCGTGCAGGGCGTCCACGCTGAGAATGGGTTTGAGCACACGCGCCAGTCGCTCGGCCCAGATATGCTGAGACCCTTCGGTCAAAATGCAGTCCTGACGAATTTCGATCGCCGCGTGCGCAAGATGGTTTCCTTCGGCATGACGGTCCAGCGTGTAATCTGCAGTGTGCCGTCCCGAGTAGGGTTCATTGTCTCCAACGAAGACTCCCTCGCGGCGTAACGCGGCGAGCAGCGGAATCGCGACACGCGGATCCTTGTCCCAGAGGACGCCGGCCTCCCACGGCCGGGTAACTTTGCTGATACTCGGCGTGAAACTGTGGATCGACACGATGATCGGACGAATACCGCGCTCGATTCCCGCAGAAACGAATCCGGCAATGAACTCGTGATAAGGGTCATGCAGCGTCCGGATCCTGTTCGCACGCGCTTGCGCGCTCAGACCGACATTGCCCGGTATCAGTACACCGTCACTGATCGCAGGCACCGCACCGTAATCTTTCGGTGCGCGGTTCAGGTCGGCGGCCAGCCGCGAATATCGACCGAAAGCCAGGGGTGCGCCGAGCTGTTCCGCCAGGCCCCGTGCGACACCCAGCGCGCCCAGGTCGTAAGCGATGTGCTGCCCGAATCGTGCCGGGTCAACGCCGAGGTTGGACAGAGCGGCCGGCAGGCGGTTGCTGGCGTGATCGCAGATGACGAGGACGCGCGGCTCGCCACTGCCTTCGCGGATACCGACCGGGCCGGGCTCATCGGCGGCGAGTAATTCACTCGGCGCGTGTGTCGCGTCCGTATCTGCCACAGGAGTGGTTGCTGATTGTTCCATCGCTACATTTTCGTTGGGTCCGCCCGGGCGTCAAGCACCCGGCCCTGATTTAAATTGCGACAGGCATTCGCTGACCGCTGGCGGCAAGCTGGTAAACTGCGCGGCGGACGCAGCGCAGAGCAATACTCATGAGCGAAAAATCCATCCTCGTAACAGGCGGCGCGGGCTATATCGGCTCGCACGTCGTCCGCCAGCTCGGGGAAAGAGGCGAGTCGGTCGTCGTCCTGGACGATCTGTCGACGGGGTTCAGGGAAGCGGTGCTGTTCGGCGAACTCGTCGTCGGCAGTACCAGCGACAACGAATGCCTGAATCGCGTATTCGCGCAGCACGAGATCGACACCGTGATGCACTTTGCGGCGAAGACGGTCGTTCCGGAGTCTGTTGCGGATCCTCTGAAGTATTACGGTAACAACACCTGCGCCAGTCGTACGCTGCTGGAAGCGTGCGTACGCAACCAGGTCCGGCATTTCGTTTTTTCCTCCACAGCGGCGGTGTATGGTATACCCGAAGGTGGCATCGCGTCTGAACAAACGCCGACCAGTCCGATAAACCCGTATGGCATGTCGAAATTGATGACCGAAGCGATGCTTGCAGATGTGACGCAGGCGCACGGCATGAAACACGTCGTGCTGCGCTATTTCAATGTTGCGGGCTGCGATCCCGAGGGCCGAATCGGACAATCAACGCCCAACGCGACGCTGCTGACGAAAGTCGCCTGCGAAGCAGCGGTGGGCAAACGCGACGGCGTTCAGATTTTCGGGACCGACTACGACACGCCGGACGGTACGGGCGTTCGCGATTACATCCACGTCGAGGATCTCGCCGATGCGCACCTCAAAGCGCTCGATTACCTGCGTCAGGGCGGCGAATCGCAGACCCTGAATTGCGGCTATGGTCGCGGCTACAGCGTACGCGAGCTGATCGAAATGATCGAGGAAGTAGCCGGGCATACTCTGAAGAAAACCGAATCGCCACGCAGACCCGGGGACCCGCCGCAGCTCATTGCGGCGGCCGAAAAAATACGGGCAGTCCTGGGCTGGCAACCGCGCTACGACGACCTCGAAGTCATCGCAGCCAGCGCCCTTCGCTGGGAACGCCGTCTGATGGACGAGCAGCCTTACAGCGTGGGGGACGGAGCAGCGTAAATGGCCCTGCGGCGCCCACGCACGCTGCTCGGGCTGATTCTCACGAGCCTGGGGCTCGTCACACTGCCGCTGCTCGTCGCAGTGGGATACGCGACCTATCGTCTGGGGCAGCTCACAAACGACAGTGGAGCCGTGCTGAACAGCGCGGCGATTTCGACGACGACGAACGAGCGACTCGACAATCTGCTCATGAACATGGAACGCAATGCCCGCCAGTATCTGCTACTCGGCGCCGCACGGTCACTCGAAGTCTACAGCGAAGACGAGATCGAGTTACAGAACAGCCTGCTCGAACTCGCCGAGCTCCCGCAATCCGCGGCAGCCAGCGCACAGCTGCAACGGATCGCCGAACTGACCACACAAGTCGACGCCGATCTGCAGGATGAACGCAGCGAGGGCGCCGAAGAACGCGTCATCGCAGCCTTCCAGGAGATGGACGCTGCGGCGGAAACACTCGCACTCATCATGCAACAAGGCACGAACGAACAGTTTGCGCAGATGCAAAGTGATTCCGAGCGGACACAGCGCAGACTGGGCTGGCTCGCGGCAACGCTCGTTCCGGTGACGACACTGCTGATTATTTACTTCCTCTTTCTGATCGTTCGACCGATTCGCAATATCGACATGGCCATTCGCGCGATCGGAGACGGGGAATACAGTCACGAGATCGAAATCGAGGGACCGGCGGACATCGAAGCACTCGGACGGCAGCTCGAATGGCTGCGCGGCAAGCTCGAGGAATCGACAAACGAGAAGAACAAGTTCCTGCGCCACATGTCACACGAGCTCAAAACACCGCTGGCAAACATCCGTGAAGGCTCGGAGCTGCTCATGGACGGTTCGGTGGGCTCGCTTGCGCACGATCAGGAGGAAGTCGCAGACATTTTGCGATTGAACAGCATAAAACTGCAGCGCCTCATCGAGAATCTGCTGACTTACAGCGCGTGGCAATCGAAGGCGGCGATCCTGGAAATCGCACCATTCGACCTCAAGCCGCTCGTTTTTGGCGTCATCAGTCAGTATCGGCTCGCCATCGCGAAGAGCCGCATCAGGCTGCGGCTGCGGGTCGCCTCAGTATCAGTGCTCGGCGATGCACAGAAACTCAGGTTGATTCTCGATAATCTGATGTCCAATGCCGTGAAGTTCACGCCGGAAAATGGTGAGATTGCCGTAACGGCCGGGGTTCATGACGATATACTGACATTGAGAGTCCGCGACGGGGGTCCCGGCATATCGCCGGAGGATCGCGATCATATTTTCAAGGCATTTTTTCAGGGTAAGCGCCTGCAGGGCGGCCCGGTCGGCGGGACCGGGATCGGCCTGTCGATCGTCCACGAGTGCGTGCAGGCTCATCATGGGTCAGTCGAGATAGAGGATACGCCGGACAGCGGCGCCAGCTTCGTTGTGCGCCTGCCGGTCAATCAGGTTCATGCTCAGATGCCGTTGGTGGCGAATGAATAGGCGGCTCAGACTTGTTGCCACGCTCACGCTGACCGCGTCGGTGTTCGGATGCTCTGCCGGCGGGGGGCTGTTCTCACCGTTCGAGACGGCGGACACTTCTGAATCAGGCCAGCCTCCCGGCACGATGAGCGCGGACGCGCTGAGTGGCTATCTGCAACTAATGGACGACCTGCTCGAGGGAGATACCGTCATCCAGGCCGAGGCCTTTCAGCGAGTCACTGCGGATGAAGCGGCACAACCAAACACGACGAATCGCCTGCGTCTGGCGATAGCTCTGGCGATACCTGGTCACGCCGGCAGTAACGGCGAACATGCGCAGCGGGAGCTGCGCGAATTGCTCGCCGCCCGCGAGATTCTGCTCCCGGAGGAACGTATCCTTGCTTCGCTGCTGCTCGTACAGATCGAACAGCGAATACTGCTCGACGTCGAAGCACAACAGACCCAAAGGGCGGCGATT
>JASFSB010000252.1:0-4341 GCA_050114615.1 Gammaproteobacteria bacterium | reverse complement strand
TCGCATTCATTCTGCTGTACAAACTCGGGGACAACATGGCGGTTGCGCTGCAGACGCCGTTCTTTCTGGACACCGGCTATTCGCTGACCCAGATTGGCACTGTTGCGAAATTCGTGAATCTCAGCGCCTCGATCGCAGGAGGGTTCCTCGGCGGCGTCATCATGCTGAAGATTTCGATCAATCGAGCGCTGTGGATTTTCGGTGTCGTGCAAATGACGTCGATTCTCGGCTACGCATGGCTGTCGCGCATCGAGCCAAACGCATTCGCGCTGGCGGCTGCTACTGGCTACGAGTACCTGGGCGTCGGACTCGGAGCCGCTGCGATCGGTGCATACATCGCACAACAGTCGAGCAAACAGTTTTCCGTAACGCAGCTGGCATTGCTGCTCAGCGTCGTAACAGTGACCCGAACGATCGCAGGTGCAACGACAGGCTTCATCATCGAAGCCGTGGGCTACTTCAGCTTTTTTCTGATCTGCTTCGCGCTTGCCGTCCCCGGCATGGCGCTTTTGATCTGGGTCGCACCCTGGAACGAAACCTCTGAGGCCGCGGCGCGGTCCTCGAAGTTCGCTCGCTGATTCCTCAGTCAGCTCGCACGCCGCCGGCGCACGGCGATGCCGAACAGTCCCAGCGACGAAATCAGCAGCCAGCCAGCTGCAGGCAGCGGCACAACCGTCGCAGAAACCCAGGCGCTGCCGCTTTCGTCCGTGCCGGTCACCTGCAGCTTCACCGCAGCCAGAAACGGACCGGGATTATCACCGGCTTCAGGCGTGCTCAGCCAGTAGAAGTCCGGTGCGCTGAGCACACCATCAGTGCGCACGATATCGAAGACAAGTGACTCGTCTTCGTTCAATCGTGATCCGTCGTCGCCGGGTGGCGGCGGCATATCGATCAGAATATCGTAGAACCCGTCACCGCCCGCCTTGAAACCATCAGTCATGACATCTGTGACTATCGGCCCGACAAAGTCGATTGTGCCGACCGGAGTGACTGTGATGTTGTCGGGTGCATCGGTGATGCTGATAGTCGGATTCAGGTTGAAGTAGAGCTGAGTCACGTCGGCTTCGTCCAGCGTTCCGAGCGCATCGATACTCAGACGAACGGTTGAGGCATCACCGAAGGAGTCGTCGAACGTCGCGCGCACCCAGGGCGCAGGACCGGTCGGCGCCACCGCGCCATCACTGAACAAATCCGAAAATTCGTATTGCACGATGGCGGCGGAGGCCGCCGAGGTCACATGCAGAAAACCGGAAACAACCAGGAAAGGGATTGAGAAAACCTGCCGTCGCATAACTGCCTCCGTTGCAGCGCATTGGCCAGTCCTTCCCCTGTGGACCGCTCGCAGGATACGCGAGTTTCAGCCAATGCTTAAGGTTCTTTTTCTATCTGATTCTTTTCTCTGATTATTTGTATTGCGGGCGCTTCGAGCGTCTTCTGTTTTGCATTTTATATATCGTAGTCGATGATCAGTGGCGCATGATCTGAGAAAAACCGATCTTTGTAAACACGCACTTTCGTAGCCGCTTTCGCGAGCTCCGGCGTCACGAGATGGTAGTCGATGCGCCAACCAACGTTGTTTTCTCGTGCCCTGCCGCGGTTCGACCACCACGTGTACTGATCAGGCTGCGCGTTGACCGTGCGAAACGCATCGACGAAACCGACGTCATCGATAATGTGATCCATCCAGGCGCGTTCTTCCGGCGTGAACCCCGAGTTCTTCTGATTGCTGCGCCAGTTTTTGATATCGATCACCTTATGCGCGATGTTGACGTCACCACAAACCACACCCGGCAGCGAATCCTCGAGCAGCGCATGCATGCGCTGCTCGAAACCATCCAGAAAACGAAACTTCGCTGCCTGGCGCTCCTCGCCGGAGGATCCTGACGGGAAGTAGGTGCTCGTCACGATGCAACTGCGAAACCGCGCCTCGATGTGGCGCCCTTCGTCATCGAATTCGGCGTCACCGTACCCGCAGACGACTTCCTCGGGTTCCTCGCGGCAATAAAGCGCAACACCGCTGTACCCCGGCTTGCGCGCCGGGAACAGATAGCGGTGGAATCCGCGCACGTGAAACGCGAGGTTGTCGATCTGGGCAGCCTGCGCCTTGAGTTCCTGAACGCACAGCACGTCGGCGCGTTGCCGGGCGAACCAGCGGAAAAACCCTTTGCGTTCGGCAGCTCTGATGCCATTGGCGTTGAAAGTAACTATGCGCACGAAAATCCGACAATGTCGCTTAGGCAGGTCGCCGGTATCATACCTGCCAGAAGACTGCAGGGTCGAAGGAGAACGTACATGCGAGCATACAAAGAAGAGTTCCTCGATCTGGCGATCGAAGTGGGTGCTCTCCAGTTCGGCGAGTTCACGCTGAAATCCGGCCGTGTAAGTCCCTATTTTTTCAATGCAGGACTGTTCAACACCGGCTATGCCGCCGCGCGCCTGAGTCGCTGCTATGCCGCTGCAGTCGCAGATCTCGATACACAATTCGACATGTTGTTCGGTCCTGCTTACAAGGGTATCCCGCTCGTGACACTCACGGCTGCGGCACTCGCCACGCACGAAGATCTCGACTATCCGTTTTGTTTCAACCGCAAGGAAGCAAAGCGCCATGGCGAAGGCGGAAACATCATCGGTGCACCACTGGCAGGCAACGTGCTGATCCTCGACGATGTCATCACCGCCGGCACCGCCATTCGCGAATCCATCGACATCATCAGGAATGCCGGCGCCAATCCGACGGCGGTATTTGTCGCAATCGACCGTGAGGAGGTCGGAACGCGCGAAAGGATTTCCGCCGTACAGCAGGCACAACGCGATCACGGAATTTCCATTTACAGTCTCGTTACTCTGAGCGACCTGGTCGAGCACCTCGAGGACCGCAAGGAGTTTGAGACGCAACTACCGGCGATTCGCGCATATCGGAACAGATACGGTACACATTTTGAGAATTATGGTTAATCACCCATACCTGGATTGGGAAAAACCGTGCATAGTTAACCTTCAACATATTTGGATTCTGGTATACCTGCGGAGTGCTTCAATCGCCGCGAATTTTCGAACAGTGAAACCATCTGCACCACTCGCGCTGCTAGTCTCGATCACGCTAAGTGCGCTCTGCCCTGATGCAGCCGCGCAGAAGATCAGACGTTGGGTAGATGACAACGGCGTAGTGCACTACAGCGAAGTCGTACCTCCGGAATACGCCGATCGCGATCGCGACGTTCTCAATCGCCAGGGCATAACGGTCGGCTTCGAAGAAGGCCGGGTCACGGAAGAGGAACGCGCTGAACTGAATCGGCTCGCGGCCGAAGAGGAAGTCCGACGCCTCGCGGCCGAGGAAATGGCCACACGCGACAGGATGCTGCTCGACACGTATCTCAGCGTCGACGATATCAAGGACCTGCGCGATCGCCGGCTGGAGCTCATGGAATCGCAGATCAAGGTCACCGAGCAGTATCTCGGCAATCTCCGCAAGCGCCTCGATGACCTGCAACGCGAAGCAGAACGCTACGCCGAAAGTGCCGCCGCCGGCGCCGGCCTGCCGCCTGAACTGGCGCTCGACATTTCCAGAACGACTGCGTCGATATCTCTTTACGAGGAAAACCTCAATCGCACGCGGGCGGAGCAGGATGAACTGCATGCGGCATTCGCCGCGGATATCACTCGATTCATCGAGCTGAAGGGCCTCGGTACAGAGAGCGCGCTTTAGCCGAACTAGGCACGGCCGGTATGGCCAAACCCACCGGCGCCGCGGTGGCTTTCGGTAAACGACTCGACCACGTTGAATTCGACGGGCACGACCGGCACCACGACGAGTTGCGCTATACGATCACCGGGCTCGATTCGAAACCTTTCCGAACCGCGATTCCAGCATGAGATCCGCAGTTCGCCCTGGTAATCCGAATCGATCAGCCCAACGAGGTTGCCGAGCACGATACCGTGCTTATGACCGAGTCCCGAACGCGGGAGAATCGTTGCGGCAAGCCCGGGGTCGCCGAGGTGGATTGCGATGCCTGTTCCGATCAGCTCGCATGCGCCGGGTGCCAGTTCGAGCGGCGCATCGAGGCACGCGCGCAGATCGACGCCGGCAGAGCCGTCCGTGGCGCGTTCGGGCAGCGGAAATTCCGAACCGACACGCGGATCGAGGATCTTCAGTTCGACAGCCTGCATTGGGTGCTAGTTTGCCCGGGACGACCGCCCGGACGTGCGTGTCTGGCCGAACCGTTCGGCGATCAGTTTCACAAGTGCTTCGGCAAGCACCGGCTTGGCTGCGCTCGGTAACTCCGTTTCTCCGCCGCGCCAGTACACGTTCAATGCATTGATAGCCTGATCGAACGCCAGATC
>JASFSB010000251.1:0-4350 GCA_050114615.1 Gammaproteobacteria bacterium | reverse complement strand
GCCGGGCTCGTTCATGTCGAGGGATTGAAGTTCTTCAATGACGTTCATTCTTCACCGTCCTCGTCAGTCGTCAGATTAGTGAGCTGGCGCGCGGCGACTTCGAATGCCGAGGCGCGGCCGGCTGCGTTGTCGACGGCCTGAATCGAGCCGAGTTCGGGTCGCGACAGCCAGTCAGAGTCTTCGATGTTGCGCATCAGCGTTGCCACGCGTGTCGTCGACGAAGCGATACCATTGAGTTCGATGCGCTGACCGGTCTGCTCGATGCTCGTGTAGTTCGTGCCTTCGGGCAGCGACTCGACGAGTTCGTCGAACAGGTGGACGACCAGCGGACGTGACTGCTGCAGCTCTTCGATAATCCGCATGCGCGCGACGAGTCGTTCCTTCTGGTTTTCGAGACCGCGAATCTCTTCGATTTGCGCATCGAGCTGGCGGATCTCTTCCTGCAGGACGCCGTTGCGGGCCTCCTGATTGTCGATGCGCTGCTGCACGACCCATTTGGACGCGTAGATGACGCCGCCGCCGGCGAGAACGGCACATGCGAGGGCGACGAAAAAGTCCTTCTTGCGTTTCTGGCGAAGTTCTTCGCGCCAGGGCAGTAGATTGATTTTTGGCATGTCAGTCGAAGCTCCTCAGTGCGAGGCCACAGGCGGTCAGCAGAGCCGTCGAGTCGCGCTGCACGCCCTGTGATCTGGCGCGCGACGAAACCTTCATTTGTCCCAGTGGATCACCAACTTCGGTCGTGATCCCGACATGACTGCCGATGACGTCGGCAACGCCGGGAATGTTGGCGCAGCCGCCGCAAATCAGGATCTGATCCGGCTGCTCGCGCCCGGACCCCGATGCCAGGAAGAACTGCAGCGATCGACTGACCTGCTGCGACATGTCATCCATGAATGCATCGAGCACTTCAGGCTGGTAGTTGCTCGGAAGTCCGCCTTCCTTCTTGGCGCGCCCTGCATCCTCCATGCTCAGCCCGTAGGTGCGCATGATTTCTTCGGTGAGCTGCTGCCCGCCGAAGGCGAAATCTCGTGTGTAGATGACTTTCAGGTCATGCAGGACACTGAAGGTCGTCGTGCTGGCGCCGAAGTCGACGATTGCCACGTAGTGGTCGGCACCGGCGTCGGCCATCTGATGGGTGAGCAGCTGACACGCGTTTTCGACGGCGAACGCCTCGACATCGACCACCCGAGCCGTCAGGCCGGCCGCTTCGACAGCGGCATTGCGCTGCTCGACGTTTTCGGTGCGTGTCGCCACGAGCAGGACGTCCAGCATGTCGGGGTCGCGCGCGCTTTCGCCGATGATTTCGTAGTCGAAACTGACCTCTTCCATCGGAAAGGGAATGTACTGATCGGCCTGAAGCTCAACCTGACCTTCCATGTCGGTCTCATTGAGGTTTTTTGGCATCTGGATCACTTTGGTGATCGCCGCATCGCCGCTGATGGCGATAGCCACTTCTCTGGATTTGCTGCCCGAGCGCTTGACTGCCCGGCGCACGGCCTCGCCGACCGCCTCTGCGTCGACGATCGCCTTTTCGTTGATCGAAGACGGTGGCGTGGGCTCAGCGGCATACGACTCGACAAGGAAGTCGCGTCCGCTGCGCTGAAGCTCGATGAGCTTGACCGACGACGTTGTTATGTCAAGCCCGATCAACGACCCGTTTTTGCCGCTTGAGAACACTGTTTTTCCTTTCCAACACGAGCAGTTGGAGTTGATTTGGTTGCACGCACAATGACGACGATTTAACTATAAGAACGCACACGCTAGACTGTTGTGATCGAAGTCACGATCCCGCAAACGGGCGCTGCGCGGGTGTCGCGTTTTGTGCGCCGCGCACGCACCATCTATTGCGTCGGTGACGAGACACAGGTGTCCTGTCGGGTACCAGAAGCGCGCGGGACTATGCAGAAAGCATTAGTCGCCGACAAGGACGTACAATGCAATTTCGAAAATGAACAGGACTGTCCGAAAACTGGTTCCACTCGGCCTGCTGGCAACCGCGGGAATGCTGTCTCTCGCCGCCCTTTTCGCGGGCGGCTACTACTACGTCGAACCGACGCTGCCGGACGCCGCAGAGCTGAGGAACATCGAAATCCAGATTCCGTTAAGTGTGTATACGCGTGACGGGCGTCTCATTGCGCAGTTTGGAGAGCAGAAACGCAATCCGGTCGTCTATGACGAAATTCCCGAGTTGATCGTTCAGGCGTTTCTTGCGGCTGAGGACGATACGTTCTTCGAGCATCCCGGCATCGACTTCACGGGCATAGCCCGCTCGGCGGTCAACTATCTCATTTCGCCGTCCGATCGAGTGCCCGGTGCAAGCACGATCACGCAACAGATCGCGCGGGAGTATTTCCTGTCGCGCGATTACTCGCTGGTGCGCAAGTTTCGCGAGCAGATCATGGCGCTTCGGATCGAGCGAGAGTTCAGCAAGGAGGAGATCCTCGAGCTGTTTCTGAATACGACTTTTCTGGGCCAGCGCTCCTACGGCGTCGCCGCGGCTGCGCGAACCTACTTCAATAAAGAGCTTGATGAGCTGAGTCTGTCCGATGCGGCGATTCTCGCCGGCATTCCGCAGGGACCTTCGATCATGAATCCCGTGTCCAATCCCGATGCGGCACGGGTTCGCCGCACCTATGTGCTGCGTCGCATGAATGAGCTGGGCTGGATTACTCGTGAGCAGCGCGAACAGGCAACCGCCGTGCCGGTATTGCCGACGATGTACGGGGCCAGGATCGAGTCCCAGGCGCCGTATATCGCTGAAATGGTGCGACTGGAGATGCTCGAACGCTACGGTCTGAGCGCATATACCAGCGGTTTCCGGGTTACGGCAACGGTAGACAGTCGGCTGCAGGCGGCGAGTAATCGCGCGATCCGCCGCGCGCTCGACGAATACGATCGGCGCCACGGCTACCGCGGTCCGCTCGCGCAGGTCGACCTGCCGCTGGCGGCCGTCCCGGAACCGACACTGACGCAGCGCCCGGCTGCGGGCGAGCCGATTCCCGCCGAAGCGGCCGCCGCTGCCACCGAGGTGCCCGGCAGCGTGGCCGACATGGAGTCACTGACCCCGGAGAAAATCGATGAGGTGTACCTGCGCGAACTGCTCAGTGACTATCCGCAGTTGATCGATTTCGAACCGGTCATCGTTCTGGCAGCGGCGGAGCAGGCAGCGCAGGTCTGGTCACCCTGGCGCGGTCTCGTCACGATGACGCTCGACGACGTCGCGTGGGCGCGCCCGTACATCGATGAATACAACCGCGGTCCGTCGCCGCGGTCGGTATCCGACGTGCTCGCGCGTGGCCAGATCATCCGGGTACAGGCGCGCGCCGACGGCAGTCTGGAGCTGGCGCAGATTCCGGAGGTCCAGGGTGCGTTCGTTGCCATGGATCCGTTCGATGGCGCTGTCGTTGCGCTCAATGGCGGCTATGACTTCAATCTCGACAATTTCAATCGTGCGATTCAATCCGAGCGACAGCCCGGGTCGGCTTTCAAGCCGTTTACGTTCTCGGCAGCGCTCGACAATGGCTACACGGTTGCCTCGATTTTCAATGATTCACCGCTGACGATAGAAGAAACGGAGCAGGAATTGCCCTGGCGTCCCGAGAACTACAACAACAAGTGGTACGGGCTGGTGTCGATGCGCTACGCGCTCGAGCGCTCGATCAACGTTGCCTCGATTCGTGTCGTGCTCGCCACGGGCGTCGGTGCCACGGCCGCTCACGTGCGTCGCTTCGGATTTAGCGAAACAGCGGCGCCGCGCGACGTCGGTATCGCACTGGGCTCCGGCGGCGTGTCGGCGGTCGATCTCGCCAGGGGTTATGCGGCCTTTGCCAATTCAGGCTTCAAGGTGGAGCCCTACTACATTCAGCGCGTCGAGGACGCCGACGGCCAGGTGATATTCGAGGCCGAGCCCATGCTTGCGTGCAACGAATGCAACGACGTCGTGGCGGCTCCGGAGGAACTCGAGCGAGAACTCGTCGATTCGGCAACGCAGCTTTATCCGCCGCGCAATCGGGCCGAGCGCGTCATTTCGCCGCAAAACGCTTATCTGGTCGCTGACATGATGCAGGGCGTCATTCGCCGCGGCACGGGCGCACGTGCGCAGCGAGAGCTCGGCCGCCGCGATCTGGCCGGCAAGACCGGCACCACCAATGAAAGCCGCGACACCTGGTTTGCCGGATTCAATGGCGATATCGTCGCGACGAGCTGGGTCGGATTCAATGATTATCGCGGTCAGGGGGACGAGGAAGGCGCTTCGGCGGCGTTACCGATGTGGATCGCGTTCATGGGGGAAGCGCTGGACGGCATGCCGGAGAACCCGATCGAAATGCCGCCGGGAATCGTCGAAGTGCG
>JASFSB010000250.1:0-4410 GCA_050114615.1 Gammaproteobacteria bacterium | reverse complement strand
CTCATCATGCAATGCAACGTTGAATGTACCGAGAAAAGTCACAGGGCCGTAGTCGGCGTGCCAACGCTGCGCAATGGCGAAGCAGCGCATGAAGTGCCCAAGCCCCGTGGACAGCGTCGCGTCGACGCGAATGAACAATCGACGACGCTGATTCATCGACTCTGTCGCGTCAATACGTTCGTCACGTATTGAATGTCCAGGGGAACGTGAGCATTGAGATTCATATTGGACATCGACGGTACGACGGGATGCACGTTGCTGTCCGGGTCGAGCAGACTCACATCGGCATCGACCAGGCGCTCGCCTTCCATACCATAGCCGTTAAAATGCAGCGGCCGCGTCTTGAAGTCATATAGCGCGACGCGATGATCCGGCATCAGTACACCAAGTTCGCGCAGACTCGCGAGCCACAAATCCTTCCAGAACTTCGGTTCGAGGTTTCGGTCGTCTGCAAGCGGAAACGCAAACTCGACCTGTAACAGGGGGGCGTCGGAACCACGAAACGCGCCGGGCAGACTCACGCGATTGATCGGATGGCGAGGGTCGCCAACGAGGATTTCATGATACTCAGTGTTCGCGGGTCGATCGAGACGAAAGCTGCCGAGCACGATACGGTCCGTTGCCGGATCCTGGCACTCCATGCCGAGTAAGCCGCAGAGGTCCGGCCAGCCGCTCGTCCAAAAATAATGATTCGCGCGGAAGCGCCGCCCGCTCGCCGAGACATGTTCAATGCGCTGACCGGTGGACGATACGGCGATCTCGATGTCATCTGCACCAGTGATGACCTCGATCCTGTCGGCGGCGTAGTGAGTCAGGAAACTCTGTGCGAATGCGCCGAACCCGCCATCGCGTGGATAGAGGATGTGCTGATCGATGCCGGCGCGGAGGCGGTCGTGGAACTCACGCGAGATGTCACCGTGTTTCGGCGTCCGCTGCGCCCGCGGGAAAAACCACGGATAGAGATTGACGAGCAGCTCAGCTTCGTCGACACCGAAGCTCCGATGGCGGTGCTCGGTCGGATATGACGGCAAAACCTCGTCGTAGATCAAATCAGCGTAGCCCGCGCCGTAGTACGCGGCAACCAGCTCACGGGTCGGCAGGGCGTCGCCGATGTCATCGAATAGTGGTCCCGGTTTGACCAGCTCGCGAATCTCCTCCGGCATGGCCTCGGGCTCGGGCGCGTAAGGCATGACGTGGTTACGCATGACGATCGCACGCCTGAGCTTCAGACGATTGACGTTCTGTCCGACGATGTGACGAAAAAGCCGCGTCGCGGCAGGCGCGCGCATTTCATCGAGCACATGCATGCCGAAGTCGAACCACGTGCCGTCAGTCAGCCGGAATGAGCCGTCGGCGCCGCCGACGAAGGGTGATTTCTCAAGAAGAACAGCCTTGTATCCCAGCATGCTGAGGACGTAGGTCGCGATCAGTCCGCGCGTGCTCGCGCCGATTACGATGGCATCCAGATCCTCGAAATCCGACATATGCTCCCCTAAGGCTTTCCGCCGCTCCGGGCTGCGGCGCCGTTCCGACGGAGCGTATAAATCAGGGCGTGTATACCGTTGATCTCGTCCTCGCCGACGAGCGCGAAGCCCGCGCGCTCGAACGTTCGCTGACTATGTTCATTGGTCGATCGGATCCGCGCGACGAGCTCTTCAGTTCCATTCGCGGCCGCGGTATCGATGAGCGCTGTCAAAGCGGCAGTGCCGATACCGCGACGGCGCCGGTTCGGCGCAATCGTCAGGCTGACTTCGGCACGCTGTTGCCCTATTGGTTCAAGGCGTGCGACACCGACGCTTTCTTCGTTGTACTCGATGATGTAGAGCGACCTGGCGCCGGCAAGCGACGCAGCGAACCAGGCATTGTGGCTTGAGCTCGAGATAGGCTCAGTATGAAACGAGACTGCACGCGTAACAGGATCGTTGGCCCACTCGAGCAGCCGTTCACGATCGCGTGGCTCGGCGCGCCTGAGCTCTGCTCGATCCATTAATCAGCTCTGCGCCGTAAGGTCGTCGGCTTGCAGAGAACGTTCGGCATCGACGTCGCGCGCGGCATACGATACGAGCACCCGCGGCAGGAATTCCGGCGGCAGACCGGCCGCGAGCCTGCCATGCCGCAGAACGTCGACATTGTCGCGTGTGAAGCGCTCCCCCTTGCGGATCGGGCGTGTGGCGAAGATGCTGCGACGCGCGAAGTGACGCAGCTCTTCCTCGACCTGGTCCACAATCTTCCGGCCGGAGCCGAGCACTGCCTCGGTACGTCTGACGGCCGACACGAGGCGAGAGAGCTCCTCGGGCTCCACGGCGAATCCATGATCCGGACCGGGCAATGCGTTGCTCAGCGTGAAGTGTTTCTCGATAGCGACGGCACCGAGCGCCGTCGCCGCCATCGGCGCGGCCGTCGGATCACGCGTATGGTCCGACAGGCCCGTAAGCACGCCGAGCTCCGTCGCAAGCGTCGCTACGGCACGGACATTGGCGGCCTCGAGTGGCGTGGGATACGCAGCGGTGCACTGCAACACGATCATCTCCTCACAGCCGCTTCGCTCGAGATGCGTGACTGCACCGCGGACCTCGTCGAGCGTTGCAGCGCCTGTCGACAAAATGACCGGCCGCCCGGTCGACGCCACAGCACTGAGCAGCGGCGTATGTGTGAGCTCGTAGGAGGCAACCTTGAACGCATCCACGTACGGCTCGAGCACATCGACTGCCGCCTCGTGAAAAGGTGACGATATGAAGGCGAGACCGAGCTCGTGCGCACGATCACGCAGGCTCGGCAGCCAGTCGACGGGCATCTCCAGCTCTTCCATGATGTCGAAGATCGGCGTCGGGATCCCCAGGTAGTCGCTCGTCCCGGCAGAGCGAGGATAGAGTCTCCGAGCCGTAAACGTCTGAAACTTCACCGCGTCGGCACCCGCCTGCGCCGCGGCATTGATGAGATCGAGCGCCATCTCGCGGTTGCCGTTGTGATTGCTGCCCGCCTCGGCGATCACGAACACGGGCTTTCCCGGCCCGATCATTACGCCATTGATCGTGATCGATGCTGCTGTCATGGTTGCTGGGGAGCCGGTCGACGCGCGCATTCTAACTGCAATTGCGATTGTAGTCGGCACGCTCGGGTATAGGCGCAGCTCTCTTACACATGCCTCAACTCATGGTTCCTCGCTCGCCCGGTAGTAATTCATTCATTACGTGCGATACGAAGCCTGCTCCTGCCTCCGCGTACATGTTGAAGACGGAGTGCGCGCCGGCACGCCTGAGCTCTTCAACCTGGTCCGGAAACCTCGCGATAGCCGCGATGCGACCGAAGAACGGCAACTCAGACAACTGATCGAGAACAGCGAGCGTCGTGCTTTGTATCGGCAAAGCCAGCATGACGAGTTCGAGCGTATGTGACGCCTGTATTCGATCCCAGAAATCCGCATCGGTCGGATCGCCGCGCAGCACATTGCGCCCGAGCTTGCGTTGATTCCGAACGGTCACGGAATCGATGTCGACCCCGAGCACCTTGTCGCCGAATTGCTCCCGCAGCGCATCGTAAGCGCCGGTGCCGACGCCACCCATACCGATGATCGCGACCTTCGCGCCGTCGAGGTCCAGCAACCGATCGTCTTTGATCAGTTCGCCGCGCTGAAAACGCTGCCACATGGATCGATACCGCGTATAGATTCTTTCCGCGACAGCGTTGAGACCTGCCGCAACCGCGAACGACATCGATAACGCCACGGCAATGACGACGATCCACTGACTTTCGATCCATCCGTTACTCGCGCCGACGGCCGCAACAATCAGGCCGAACTCGCTGTAGTTAGTCAGATTCAACGAAGCACGAAGCGAGGTACGCGCCCTGAGCCTGAATCGCGCGAACAGGTCAAAGAAGAGCGCCGATTTCGCGAAAATCAACGGCGTGATGGCGATACCGATCAGCGCCGCATCGAGTGTCACCGCCTCTGACAGCCCGATCGACAAAAAGAATCCGATCAGAAATAGATCCTTGAAACTCAACATGACTTTCGAGAGCTCGTCGGCTCTCGCATGGCTTGCGACCATTACGCCAAAAACCAGCGCCCCCAGATCACCTTTGAGTCCGACCAACTCGAAGATTTCGGCGCCGGCCATCGCGAGCAAGAATCCATACAGCACCAGAAGCTCACCGTGTCCCAGCCGCACGAGCAACGCATGGAGAATTCTTCTCGCAGGCCACAGTAGAACCAGCAATACCATCCAGGGCGAAGGCAGCTGACCTGCGGAGAAAGCAAGGAAGACTACGGCCGCTATATCCTGCATCAGCAGGACACCAATCGAAATGCGGCCGTGCAGAGATGCGAGTTCGCTGCGCTCCTCGAGCACCTTCACCGCGAAAACGGTGCTCGAAAAACTCAGTGCAAATGCCAGCAGGAAAGCGGTCGCA
>JASFSB010000249.1:0-4418 GCA_050114615.1 Gammaproteobacteria bacterium | reverse complement strand
CCGTACCGACGAACCACTCCGGGGCCTCACCTTCAGGTGCCTCGGGCGCATCGGCGAATGCGATCACTTCAGCAATACAGATTCGCGGCACGAGCAGCCGTTCTTCACGCAGCGGTATCAGCAGGCTGTAAAGCTCGTTCGACTGGCTCACAGACTTCGCCCAAGCTGCGACTCGATTGCATCGATCAGATGCTGTTCCTGGTAGGGTTTGCTCAGATAGTCGTTGACTCCGAGCTCGATCGCCTTCGCACGGTGCTTCTCGCCGGATCGCGATGTGATCATGATGATCGGCAGTTGCGAGAAACGCGCGTCATTGCGGACATGCGCTGCAAACTGATATCCATCCATCCGCGGCATTTCGATATCGAGCAGGATGATATCGGGGTCGCAATCCTGCAGTGCAGTGATCGCATCCAGCCCGTCACGGGCCGTTACGACTTTGACGCCGCGCCGTTCCAGCAGTCGCTCCGTGACCCGGCGCATGGTGATCGAGTCATCGACAACGAGCGCTGTCAGGGTCGATGAATCGCGCGCCTGCGGCGCGACCGGTTCTGCAGAAATGGGTTGCTGCGGCCGCAATCGAATCAGCGTGCCGGCATCGAGGATCATGATGACGCGACCGTCGCCAAGAATGGTCGCTCCGGTGACACCCGGAACACTCGCGATATGCGGGCCCATTCCCTTCACGACGACTTCGCGGCTGCCTTCGAGCCGATCGGTCAGCAGGGCGGTCGAGTTCTCACCGGCGCGAACGAGCACGAGCGCGACGGCCCCGTCTTCCTGCGGCAATGCCGATGCGCCCGATCCGACCAGTGCGCCGAGATGCTGAAGGCGATAACTCAGCTCACCGTAGTCGAGGCGTGGATCATCCTGCGTCAGCAGTTCGAGCAGGTGCTCACGACGGACACGCGTAATGCCTTCCACCGTCGTCAGAGGCAGCGCGAAGGTCTCGTCGCCTACGTCGACGATCAGTGCGTGCGTGATGGCAAGCGTATAAGGAAGCCGGATATGAAATTTCGTCCCGCGACCCTGGCTCGATTCGATCGTCATCGATCCGCCGAGCTTTTTCAGCTCGTTGTCGACGACATCCATTCCGACACCTCGGCCGGCAGACTGCGTCAGCTTGCCGGCCGTGCTGAAGCCCGGCATCAGGATCATCTCGGCAGCCTGTTTTTCCGTAATCGCCTGCCCTTCAGCAAGCAGGCCGCGCTCGACGGCAATCCGCGTGATGGCGGCAATGTCGAGCCCGCCACCGTCGTCTTCGACGTCGATGGATACTTCTCCGCCTTCGCGGTTGATCCGCAGCAAAATACGCCCGACCGGGGGTTTGCCCGCCGCTGCACGAGTCTCCGGCGGCTCAATGCCGTGAACGACGCTGTTCCGCAGCAGGTGTTCGAGCGGCGGCAGCATCGATTCGAGTACGTGGCGATCGAGTTCGGCGGCGGCGCCATGTACCTCCAGCTCCGCAGATTTGCCCGTTTCCGCTGCGGTCTGGCGAACGAGCCGCGCGAATCGCGTCACGTGCCTCTGGAACGGAACCATGCGCGTCTGCATGAGTCCGTCCTGAATGTCTGCCGTCACGCGCCCCTGCTGCGTCAGCAGCGTATCGGCTTCATTGGTCAGTCCAAGCAGCAATTCGTTGATGCTTGCGACGTCGTTCGCCGTCTCCGACAGTGCACGAGACAATTGTTGAATCGTCGAATAGCGATCGAGCTCGAGCGGATCGAAATCGTCAGCGCCCGGCGCATCGTCCTGATGACGATGCAGAATCTCAGCCTCCGTTTCCGCTTCGAGCTTGCGCAGCTGCTCGCGCAGGCGAGTAACGGTTTGCCCAAGCTCGCCGAGATGGAAATCGACGGAACGCACCTGCTGATTCAGGCGCGCCTGAAAAATACTGATCTCGCCGGCGGCATTGAGCAGCGAATCGAGTAGTTGCGCATCGACGCGCGCGACATCGCTGCGTTCACTGCCGCGCTGCGCTTCGGCTGCCGGGGGGGTCTGTTGCTCCGTCGGCGCAGCCGAGTCCGCCGGCGGGGCGGCGTCCTCGAATGGCTGTGTCTGCTCGGCAAGTGCAGAAGGCGGCGTTACGGTCGGACGCCCGGGGGCAGACGGATGCGCCTGCACGCCGGCAGCACGGCGCGCCGTTTCAACGTCGAAATGATCGGCCGCTGCGCGCAGCTCCGACAGCTGTTCGGCGCCCATCTCGATCGTGCCGGAACTCTCGATCCCGGCTCTGTCGATCCTGGTGCTGTCAATCGATGGTTCCGGAGCACCCGGCGCCGGCATTGTAACGCCCTCGAGCCCGACTTCGGTCAGGTCGAAATCCAGTGGCTGATTCGCAGTTTCGCCCAGGATCTCGGCACGCAGTTCCGCCGCTTCATCGACACCGCGATCCGGCGGCGTCGATCGGGCCGGCTGTTCGCCCAGCGCGGTCGCTCTCAGTTGTGCGAGCAACGCACCGGAATCGGCAAACGGCTGGCCGAGATCGACGCACTCGCGCATTTGCTGGAGCTCGTCGAAGGCACTCTGCACCAGCGCCATCGCCGCTGCGTCGTTCGCGATTCGTCCGTCGGCCATGCGCTCGAGCAGTGTCTCGAGTGCATGGCTCAGATCGCCCATCTGCGTGATGCCGGCAAGGCGCGCGCCGCCTTTGAAAGTATGCAGCAGGCGCTGCAGCTCACCGAAACCCGCAGCGGAATCGGCGCCCCCGCGCAGCTCCTGCAGCACGACCTCACCGCGTTCGAGCAGCTCAGCGGCTTCCTCCGTAAAGATCGCCGCGATTTCAGGGTCGAAATCGCCTGCCCCCGTAACCGGTTCGGGCTCAGGTTCGGGCTCGGCTTCGGGCTCGGGTTCGGGTTCCAGATCAGGCGCCATCGCCGGTGCTGATGCCGGTCCCGGCGCCTGCACCGGACCCGCCGCGACGCTTTCGGTCGCCTCGGGCACGACTTCGGGCGGTTCCGGCACGGGCGGAACCCGGCTGACCGTGTCGATGTGACGGGCCAGTTTCCGCAGGAGATCTTCCGGCGGCTCGATGACCCGGTTCTCCGCCAGCCCGTCGGCCACGGCGCCGATCGCGGCGCTGGCCTCGGCAAGCAGATTCAGGCCGTGTTCATCGAGCCCGATCCGCGACTGGAAACAATGACTGAGCAACGACGACAGCGGCTCGGCGATGCGCACGCACGGCGCATAGTTCGCCATGTTGGCGCTGCCGAGCAGTGTGTGTACTGCACGGTACAGCGATTCATCCACCTCGTAAGGCGCGCGATGCGCTGCATTGCGCGCCAGCCAGTCCCTCACTGTCGCAAGATGCCCGCGTGTCTCCTTGACGAATATTTCGGCCAGCACAGGATCGATTCGGGGCGCGGCCGCCGGAGCGCCGGCGGCGGCATCGACCGACTCGCCGCTGGCCAGCGCATCCGCGCGACGGCGAATCTCTTCGATGTCCGCCTGCGGTGCGATGCCAAGCTCGAGATGCTCTAGCAACATAGGCAGCGCCGTGGCGGCATCGCGAACGACCTCGGAAACGGAAGCATCGAGCGCGAGCGTGCGGTTGATCACGCGGTTGAGCATATTCTCGATGCTCCAGGCGAAATCACCCATCAGATTCGCCCCGACGGTTCTGCCGCTGCCCTTGAGCGTATGAAACGATCGCCGTGTCGCGGAGATCGCATCGAAGTCGTCCGGGTCCGCGAGCCACTCGGACAAATGCTGCTCGACGGCGGCGATCTCCCCGCGTGCCTCTTCAATGAAAATCTCGATCAGCTCGGGATCCGTTGTTTCATCTTCCGATTCGATCGCAGCAATGACGCGCGTCGAACCGGCCGCCGGTTCTGCCGGCTCGGGCTCGGGTGACGGCGGCGTGCGGGCTTCGACCGCATCGGTCACGGCAGGCTGCGGCATCGTGTCGGACGGCGCCTCGAGCTCCAGTGGCGCAGGCGCGATCCCGGTACTGGTCGACTCGAGCAATTCGAGACAGCGTGCTGCATTTTCGAGCATGTACCAGGGATCCTTGCGCCCGGCACTGACGGTCTCCATGTAGTACTCGACGCTGACGATCGAATCTGCCAGGCGCTCAACGCGTTGCGTGTCGAGCCGCCCGTCGCTTCCCGTCAGGCCGTCGAGCAGGACGGCACCGATGCGTTCGATCAGTCGCACGACAGTCGTCTTATTGAGCATGAGCAGGCCGGCCGCGATACCACGCAATTGCGGGCGCACGGATTCGAGCGGTCGCGTATCCTCCGGCGCATCGACCAATCGGACGACAGCCTCCTTCACCTTTGCGAGGTTGACGATGCATTCGTTCATCACAGCCTGCGTCACCTGGCTGTACTGAACTTCGCCCGAATCCTCGGCAACGTCGCCGTCGTTGTGTTGAACGACTGCGCGCACGAGCTCACGATCGAGTTCGTCTTCGACAT
>JASFSB010000248.1:0-4422 GCA_050114615.1 Gammaproteobacteria bacterium | reverse complement strand
CCCACGCCATCAACAAGGTACACAAAGCCCATTATCTGCTGCTCAACGTCGAGTGCGGCAAAGATGGCATCGACGAGCTGGTCGGCGCTTTCCGATTCAGCGATGCCGTCCTGAGGCACCTGGTCATTCGCCGCGATAAGGCCATTACCGAAGCATCGATCATGGCCAGGGAAAAGGCCGAAGAAGATGCCCGTGAATCAGCGGCCGCTGCCCGCAGCAGCTCGTCGCGTCCGGCTGCGGCGTCTGAGGAATCGGACGCAAAGGCCGATGCTGACGATGGCGATGGCGATGGCGATGGCGATGGCGACGACGATGACGACGACGACGCGACCGGCTGACAACGACGAGGAGAGACCCGCACATGGCACGTTACTTTCGCCGCAAGAAATTCTGCAAATTCACCGCTGAAGGCGTCGAGGAGATCGACTATAAGGATCTCGCGACCTTGAAGGCCTATATCACCGAGACCGGCAAGATCGTGCCGAGCCGTATCACCGGCACGCGGGCGCCCTATCAGCGGCAACTCGCCACGGCCGTGAAGCGTGCCCGGTATCTCGCGCTGCTGCCGTATACGGACCACCATTGACCGGCTGCCGGCAGGCGGGAAGCCGGCCGGCATGCGCCTGAGGTCTCGCGCCGATGCAGAAGCTCGTTGACTGGCTGCTCGGGCGTCGCGTTGCCGTCGTTCTGGTTGCGGTGGTCTTTGCGCCCAATATTACGATCGTCAGCTCGGCGGTGATGGGGCTGCAGTGGGTGTGGCGCGGACCTGCCGTGGCCGTCGGCGATGCGCTGCTCGCCTGCCTGGCGATAACGATCATTGCGATCGGGGCTGCGGGCGGCCTGACGGGCGCCATGCCGATTGCCGTCGCCGGTTGTTCGTCGATCGTCATCGGTTGTTTCGTCGGCGGGATTCTGCGCAGAACCGGCGGGCTGACGCTGTCAGTTCAGATCATTTTGCTCATCGCGTTCGCCGGCATCGCGTTGTACACGTTGTTTGGATCGACATCGAACGATCTGTTCGATGCACAAATGGCGCAGTTTATCGAGGTGCTGCGCCTGCAAAATCGGCCTGCCGTGGAAGTCGCCGCGATCAGCGAGCTGCAGCCGCGGCTGGTCGGATTTTTTGGACTCGAGATTTGTCTGCGAATCGTGCTGGCTCTGTTCCTCGTTTCCTGGGCGCTCGGAATCGCGCGCCGCAGGCCCGAGTTCGGTCAGCAGTTTCGTGCGCTGAGAATCGGTTACGTACTGGGGATTCCCTCCGCGCTCGTCGTCGTGCTGGCGCTGCTGTGGAACTCGACGCTGCTGCACAACCTGTTTGGAATCGCGGCGCTGGCGTTCATGCTGCAGGGCCTGGCGCTGCTGCACGCCCGTGGACACGCCGCCAGCTGGCATCCACTGCAGTATGTGCCGATCTACTTTATCGGCGTACTATTCGGTTCTTATCTGCTGCTCATAGGAATATTCAGCGAAGGTCTGCTCGATTAGGAACACAACCATGGAAATTATTCTGCTGGAAAGGATTGAAAACGTCGGTTCCATCGGTGATCAGGTCACCGTAAAACCCGGTTATGCACGTAATTATCTGATCCCACAGGGCAAAGCGACGTTTGCAACGCCCGAAAACATTGCGAAATTCGAAGCGATGCGCACGGAGCTCGAACAGAAGGCAGCGGCAGAGCTGGCCGCCGCGCAGGCGCGCGCGAAGCCGCTGGAGGGTCTCACGCTGCGGATCGAAGTGCAGGCCGGCCCCGAGGGGCGGCTGTTCGGATCGGTCGGCACCCCGGATATCATCGCCGCGTGTGCCGAACACGGCATCGAAATCGAGCGCAGCGAAGTCAGAATGCCGGAAGGGCCACTGCGCTCGGTCGGTGAGCACACCGTCGATTTCCATCTGCACAGTGACGTCAACGTCGCGGTTACCGTGCTGCTCGACGGTGGCGACATCGTAACGGCAATCGAGGACATCTCCGAAGAGCGCGCCGATGCGGCCGATGGGCAGGATGCTGCGCCACCCGAGCTTCAGTCAGCAACCGACGATCAGGATTCATAGCAGTTGGTCAAAGCCGTCAACTCGGATGATCTCGCGCAGCGCGCGGCGGACCGGCTGCGCCTGCCCCCGCACTCGGCCGAAGCAGAACGCAGCCTGCTCGGTGGTCTCATGCTCGATCAGCGCGCCTGGGACAACGTGGCCGACGTCGTCTCGTCTGACGATCTCTACCGCGCCGATCATCGGCATATTTTCGCTGCGATCGTCGCGCTGTCAGAACGCGATCAGCCGGCTGACGCCGTCACCGTTCGCGACTACCTCGAACAGCTCGGTGAGTTGCAGGCCGCCGGCGGTGCCGAATATCTCGCGCAGATCGTCGAAGACACCTCGAGCGCGGCAAACATTCGCGCGTATGCAGAAATCGTTCGCGATAAGGCGCTGCTGCGCAGGCTCATTGAGGTCGGTGGCGATATTTCGGCCAGTGCGTACGAGACCGAGGGCCGCATGGCGAGTGAGCTCGTCGATCTCGCTGAACAGAAAGTCTTCGAGATCGCCGATCAGGGTGCGCGCCGCGGCGGCTTTGCCGCGCTGAAGCAGATACTGCCGGGAACGATCGATCGGCTGGACGTTCTGAGCCACTCCGAAGGCGACATTACGGGCATCTCCACCGGCTTCGCCGAGATGGATCGCCTGACCGCCGGGCTGCAGCGCGGCGATCTGATCATCGTCGCCGGGCGCCCGTCGATGGGTAAAACCACGCTCGCCATCAACATTGCGGAAAACGCAGCGATCGCACACAAGATCCCGACGGCCGTGTTCAGCATGGAAATGTCGGCGGAACAGCTCAGTTTCCGCATGATCGGCTCGATCGGCCGGGTCAATCAGCAAAAGCTGCGCACCGGTCGGCTCACCGACGAAGACTGGACACGCATCGATTCGGCCGTGTCGATGATGTCCAACGTACCCATCTACATCGATGACAGTGCCGGCCTCTCGCCGACGGAGGTGCGAGCCCGCGCGCGTCGACTCAAACGTGAGCACGGCCTGGGCATGATCGTGGTCGATTATCTGCAGCTGATGCAGACGGCCGGGCATTCGGAGAACCGCGCAACCGAGATTTCCGAAATCTCCCGTTCACTGAAGGCACTCGCCAAGGAGCTCGATGTGCCGGTCATTGCGCTGTCGCAGCTCAATCGCAGCGTCGAGCAGCGTAACGACAAAAAGCCGGTCATGTCGGATCTGCGCGAATCCGGTGCGATCGAGCAGGATGCGGATCTGATCGTGTTCATCTATCGCGAAGAGGTCTACCAGCCCGACACGGCACGCAAGGGTATCGCGGACATCATCATCGGCAAGCAGCGTAACGGTCCGGTGGGCGAGTTTCATCTGACGTTCCTCGGTGAGTTCACGAAGTTCGAGAATCTCGTGGCCGAGGCGTACAGCGAAGGCGTTTTTTAGACGGGCCAATGTGCGGCCGGTACATAACGCCGGAAGCCGGCGACATCGAGCGCCACTGGGATCTCGTGCCGGCCGACACGTATCGGCAAAACTTCAATACCGCACCCACGCAATCCGCCCCGGTCATTCGCCGCGACGACGACGGCAATCTCGTACTGCATCAGTTCCGGTGGGGCTTTCAGCCGCACTGGGCGAAGCGCGCCTGGGTCAATGCGCGTAGCGAAACGCTGTTCGAATCCCGCGCCTTCGCACCGGCGGCGAAGACGCGTCGTTGTCTCGTGCCTGCGGTTGGCTGGTACGAGTGGCAGGGGAGTCAGGCCCCTAAACAGCCGTACGTATTCCACGACCGCGGCTTCAGGCCGTTTGCTTTTGCCGGGATCTGGACGGTGCGGGAAGAAGAATCCGAAACGGTTCACAACTTTGCGATCGTCACGCGTGCGGCGGTCCCGGAGCTTGCCCGTGTGCACAACCGGATGCCGGTGCTGCTCAGGCATGCCGATGAGGATGCCTGGCTGTCCGCGGAGACCACGCCGGAGGCCGCGCGGTCACTGCTCGGTGAACCCGAGCAGTCGATCCGGACTTACAAGGTCTCGACGCTCGTCAACAAGCCCGCGAATAACGACGCACGCTGCATCGTTCCGCTGCGGGCCGATGAAGATCAGGTCTAGGAGAGGAAGAAACCCATCTTGACGCCGGCCAGCTGGACGACGTCGTTGTCTTCGAGTTTTCTTGCCTGATTACCGATACTCATTCCGTTTACGAGTGGATAGTCTTCCTCGCTGCGCGCTTCGACGGTAACGATGAAGTAGCCCTCCGCCCGCCGGCAAACGGCGGCTACCTGGACGCCGGGGCGGCCGAGCGTCGTGAGTGCTTTCGAGAGCTCGAGCTCGCGGCCCGCGAACGTTCCCGAGAGCACCTGCAGTCGCGCCAGCGGCAGTTTCGGCACCTTGGCAGGATCGATATCCTGGGTCACGACC
>JASFSB010000247.1:0-4423 GCA_050114615.1 Gammaproteobacteria bacterium | reverse complement strand
GAGATCGAGTTGGAGGACGGCGCGGAGTTCGTGCTCGATACCGATATGGAACCCGGCGGAGGCAATCAGCACGCGGTCGGTGTTGCCTACAAGTCGCTGCACAGGGATGTCTCGCCGGGTGACTTCCTGTTGCTCGACGACGGCCTCATGTTGCTCGAAGTCCGGGAGGTTTCAGGCAGTCGAATCATCACCCAGGTTGCTCGCGGCGGCACCCTGAAGAACAAGAAGGGCGTCAACAAGCAGGGCGGCGGGCTGTCGGCGCCGGCTCTCACGGACAAAGACCGCGAGGACATCAGGCAGGCGGCGGCACTGGGACTCGATTTCGTTGCGGTGTCTTTCGCACGCAATGCCTCCGACATCGACGAGGCGCGCGGGCTGCTGCGCAGCGCGGGCAGCCATGCGCACGTCGTAGCGAAAATCGAGCGCGCCGAAGCAGTCGAGAACATCAATGAAATCATGACTGCGAGCGACGTCATCATGGTCGCGCGCGGCGATCTCGCCGTCGAGGTGGGCTACGCGTCGATGACCGGTCTGCAGAAGGGCCTTATCAGGTTGGCGCGCTCGAGAAACAAAGTGTCGATTACGGCAACACAGATGCTCGAATCGATGATTCACAGTGGCTCGCCGACGCGTGCTGAGGTTTCTGATGTCGCGAATGCGGTGATGGATGGCAGCGACGCGATCATGCTGTCGGCCGAAACGGCGGTTGGCAGCAATCCGGTTGAAGCCGTCCGTACGATGGCGAGCGTCGCCGTCGGCGCCGAGAAACACGAACGATTCTCCCGGGCGGCGAACTATCGTATCGACGACGTGTTCAATCATGTGGACGAAGCCATTGCGATGGCCGCTATGTATACGGCGAATCATCTCGACGTGAAGGCGATTGTCGCAATGACGGAGTCCGGGTCAACGTCGCTTTGGATGTCGCGCGTACGCTCCGGTATTCCGGTATTCGCATTCACGCGACACGAGTCGACGCGTCGGCGTGTCACGATGTACCGAGGTGTTTATCCGATTGATTTCGACGTGCTCGCTGCCGGCTCATCGCTGCGCATGTATGCGTCGGTTTTCGAGCGCCTGATGCGTGAAGGCGCCGTTTCTCCCGGCGATCGCGTGATCGTGACGCGTGGGGAGCTCGAAGGAATTTCCGGCGGAACGAACACGATGCAGGTGCTTACAGTCACGGAACCCGGCAGCTCAGCCGACGGGGATGACTGAAGCGGCTCCGAAGAAGGCGCTCATTCTTCCCGGTGCAGGCGCCCGCGGCGCGTACCAGGTCGGTGTGCTCAAAGCAGTCGCGGAGTTCCTGCCTCACAGGGCACGCAATCCGTTCAACGTCATTTCCGGAGCGTCAGCCGGGGCGATAAACGCCGCCGTCCTTGCCAGCCGAGCCCGAAATTTCGAGGCGGCCGTCGCCGAGATGCATTACGTCTGGTCAAACTTTTCCGTCGATCAGATTTATCGCGCCGACTCGTGGACGATGCTGCGTTCCAGTCTGCACTGGCTGGGGACGGCGGTAACGGGCGGCGTCATCGTTCCGCGACCCAGGGCGCTGCTCGACAATGAGCCGCTGCGGGAGTTGCTGGCGAAACGCATTCAGTTTCCTCGGATCGCAATGGCGCTGGAACGCGGACACCTCGATGCGCTCGTCGTTACGGCTTCGGCATACACCTCTGCCAGGTCCGTGTCTTTCTACCAGGCCAACGACGCGATACCAGCCTGGCATCGCGTGCGGCGAATCGGGCGTCAGGCGATCATCACACTCGATCATCTGATGGCCAGCTCGGCGGTTCCGTTTTTGTTTCCGCCGGTTCGCGTGGGCGGCGAGTTCTACGGCGACGGGTCTATGCGCCACCAGGCACCATTAAGTTCGGCGATTCATCTCGGCGCAGACCGCCTGCTCGTCATCGGGGTGCGCGACGAGCATCCGGACCCCGAGCCCGCATTGGACGCGACTCCCGAACCGCCGGGCATCGTGCAGGTTGCGGGTTATATGCTCGACACTTTGTTCATGGACGGCGTCTATGCCGACATCGAGCGCGCTTCGCGAATCAATTCGATTCTCGAAGTGACGCAGCGTAAATCGATAGAACGTCATGGGGGCAGACTGCGCGAGGTCGATACGATGCTGATCGTGCCAAGCGAAGACATTCGCGAAATCGCTGCACGCCATGTCACAGAATTGCCGCGGGCCCTGCGTTTGCTGCTGCGCGGTATGGGCGGGCTAAATCGAAACGGGATGCAGTTCGTCAGCTACCTGCTGTTCGAATCGGGATTTACGAGTGATCTGATCGAGCTCGGGTATCGTGATGCGCGTGCGGTGGAAGACGAGATCCGCGCATTTCTCTATGACCGGCCCGTGGGCACGCTCGATGCCCCCGGCTACATCAAGGAACAAATGGACGTTTAGAATTCGCGCGGCGGCGCAGGCCCTTCACAACAACAGCAACGTGCCGAGACCGAGGAAGACGATTATCCCGACGACATCAGTAATCGTCGTGAGCACTACGCCTCCGGCGAGCGCCGGATCGACGTGCAGGCGACGCAGAGCAACCGGAATGAAAAACCCGGCGAGCGCGGCGCAAAGGAGATTTGCGGCCAGCGCTCCCGCAATGACGACACCAATCGCCCAGGTTTCGAACCACCATGCCGTCACGAGTGCGACGACCAGTGACCATCCGATTCCGTTATAAACGGCCACGCCAAATTCCTTGCCGAGCAGCGTTCGGGCGTTACTCCGGCTTATCTGCCCCAGCGCGAGACCGCGCGTAATCAGAATCAGCGTCTGACTCCCTGCGACTCCGCCCATACTGGGAACGACCGGCATCAGGACTGCGAGCATGACGACCTGAGCGAGCGTCGCTTCGAACAGATTCGCCGCCCACGCAGCGAGGAATGCAGTGCCAAGGTTGACGCCAAGCCAGACCGAGCGGCGCCACGCACTTTGCACTACCGGCGCAAACATGTCGTCCTCTTCGTCCAGGCCCGCCATGCTCATGACGGAGTGATCAGCGGCATCGCGGATGACGTCGACGACGTCATCGATTGTGATTCTCCCGATCAGCCTGTTGTCGTCGTCGACGACTGCCGCTGAAATCAGATCGTGATGTTCAAACAACATGGCGACGTCATGTGCCGGCGTATCTGCCGGCAACGCGAGAAGGTCCGTGTTCATCACGCTTGCCGCGGTGGCTCGGGGTTGCGACGTGAGCAATGTGGTCAATGGCAGTACGCCGAGGTGTAATCCCGAGCGATCGGTGACGAACAGTGAATCGATGTTCTGAGGAAGCGGGTCGCCGGACCTGAGGTCGCTCAGGATCTCCTCTATCGTGTCGTCGGCGCGCACCGTGATCGTGTCCGGGTTCATCAGACCGCCGGCGCTGTCTTCCGGATGGCTTAATGCAAGTCGCAACTGGATTTGCTGACCGTGATCAAGGCGGCGGAATACCTCTTCCGCGACACCTTCCGGCAGCTCGGACATCAGGTCAGCCAGGTCGTCGATGTCGAGGCCTGATGCTGCGGCGACGAGATCCCCCGGATCCATGCGCCTGATCACACTGGCGGCGACTTCTTCTGTCAGTTCGACGAGGATCCTGCCTGCAACGGATCGATCGACGAGATCCCAGATTGTTTTTCTTTGCGGGAGCGGCAGAGATTCGAGCAGATCGGCAATCACGGCGGGACTCAGCGCGGCAAGCTGCGAACGGATTTCCGGCTGCGCTGCTTCTTCGAGCAACGCCTGGAGTCGCTCGATTTGTTTGGTGGTTTTAGCGTTGATCGATTCGTAACTCAAGAAATGCAGAGTGAAATTCTGTTGGCTAACGGACGATGAAAAAAGACTGCGCCGCGCTATGCATTCATGACATCAGGATCCGGCAGCTCGTTGTGACGAATGCGGATATTTCCGTGCGTCTTTCCGAGACGTTTTGCAACTGCTTCTGTAATGTATACCGAGCGGTGCTGCCCGCCCGTGCATCCAATCGCAATCGTGAGATAAGCGCGCTGGAAGTCTTTGTAGCGCGGTATCCATTCGCTGAGAAACTCTGCCACGTCATCGATCATTTCCTGCACCAGCGGCTGAGTATCGAGAAAGTCGATGACAGCCTTGTCCTTGCCGTTCAACATCTGCAGTTCCGGACGCCAGTATGGGTTTGGCAGGCAACGGACATCGAACACGAAGTCGGCATTGGCGGGTAATCCGTGTTTGTAGCCGAAGGACTCGATCTGGATGGACACTGCGCTGTCGTCGCGCGGCACGATGCGATTGCGTATTTGTTCGCGTAGTTCGTAAATGTTCGTAACTGAAGTGTCGACGATGAGATCCGCCGATTGCTGCACCGGCCCGAGCAGCTCACGCTCTTTCGCAATGGCCTCTTCGAGACTCGTACGCTGATCCGTCAGCGGATGTTTGCGATGCGTTTCT
>JASFSB010000246.1:0-4442 GCA_050114615.1 Gammaproteobacteria bacterium | reverse complement strand
GCCGGCTCAGCCGCTCCCAGTACGCCTCGAAAGCGGGGCGCTTCTCGAGAGTCCCGAACTGCAGACCCCACCCGATTTGCGAGCCACAATAGACATCGGCAGCCGTGAATACATCACCCGCCACATAAAGACTGTGCTCGATCAGGTTTTCGAAGACGTCTTCCAGAGCCGACAAACTGCCGCCATAGCCGCTCATCACCTCTTTGCCTTCAGGTATCTCGATCCCGAGGGCCTTGTTAATGACTGCTGATTCGACGGGGCCGGAGAAAAAGAACAACCATCGATAATAAGCGCCACGATCCGGCAGCGCGGGCGCCAGATCCCGATCGGGGAACGCGTCGGCAAGATAGGCGCAGATCGCTGCACACTCAGTGATGACCACACCCTTGTGCCTGATTGCCGGCACCTTGCCCATCGGATTGATCGCAAGATACTCCGGTGACTTCATCGTCGTGCCGTATTCGAGCAGCTCAGTGGCGTAGGGCGCGCCGACTTCTTCGAGCATCCAGCGTACGATACGGCCGCGCGACATGGGGTTCGTATAAAAGATCAGTTCTTCGCCCACTGTTTTTTCCCGGAAGTTTCCTGACCGCCGCAAAGCGCCATGCCAACTCGATCGAGCATAATGCAGCATCGTGCAGAATCCAAACCCGTGATGTTACCGGCCGCGAGAATCTGGTGAATCTGACGGAATAAAAAGCGTGCAGAAGCAGCGCGACGGCTGGATGCTGACTCAGCAATACACTGCCGGGTCGTCTGATGAATCGATATGCCATTTTGCTCGTCGCCGCGATCACGGGCATCGCCGTGATCTGGCTCCGCGGTTCCGGCGATACACCGCAGCCCCGGGCACAATCTGTACCAGCTGACGCTGCCGGGCAGAATTCCGACATCCCGGACGTGCTGCTGGCCGACATCGAAGCGCTCACCACGCTGGCGCAGGCCTATCTCCCGGCCGGCCAGTTCTGGCAGCGCGACAGACACGCCGAAGCCGAGCGCATCGAGCGCATTCTCAGCGCCGAGAAGCAAGCGCGGGCGCAATTGCTGGATCGCTTCGGTCCGCGGGCCGCTCAGGCACCGGCCCTGTGGCGAGTGTTCAGACCGCTGCAGGAACGCATGCCACAGCTCACGTCCGGACAGCAGATTCTGATTCACGACCTCGAACGGCAGTTTGCGGCGGCAAGGCTGCGCTCCGAAGGCCAGGTTCCCTTCAGCGAACATCTCGAGCGGGTGCGTGAGCGCCTCGGCGCGGAGATCGCTCGCGAGTATGCGTTGCGTTCGTCGCCGCTCGCCGAAGAACTCCACCGACTCGGCGGCGAATTCTCGGAAACGAGTTTCCGTCAGGCATTCGTTGCTCTGAGCCGGCTCAACGAAACGACGGATCGGGCATCGTTCGTTGCCGCACGCAGGCAACTCCGGGAAAGTCTTGGTAATCGACCGTTTGCGCGCCTTTGGTCGCTTCGCGATCCTCGCTTCGAGCGGATCGAGCAGGCAGCAAAACGCTTCGACCTGACAGCCGAAACCATCCTGACCGCCTACGCACTGCTGCTCGACAACCAGGATGCCATGATCCTCACCGCCGCGACTCCGGATCCGACGCTGCGGCAGAACCGCCTTCGCGAGCAACACGAAACGGCTCGTCGACAATTGCACGAACTCATTGGCGCTCCGGCTGCAGACGCACTGCTGCTGGCGTCAGCCGGCGCGCCGGAGCTGCCGGCCGACTGAGCAGCGCTAGTTCGACATGCTCGCGAATGCCCGGTCGAGAAGCATTGTCGGATCACCCTTCCCGGCATCCCAATCTGCGGTGATGTCGGCCGCCTGAACCTGTTCCAGCGTGGCACCGCTCGACATCAACGCCGACAGACGGTCGCGAATTTCGCTGAGCATCGCAATGTAATTTTCCAGTCCCTGATAGTCGGAGACGGCGCCATGCCCCGGAACGACGATGGCCGTTCGAGGGAGCTTCTCCAGCACGGCCGAGCAAAATTCGATGATACCGTTGAGTGAACCGCCATTGTCGGCGTCGATAAACGGATAGCCCGCGTTATTGAACACGTCTCCCATATGCACGACATCGCGGTTGCGAAAGACCACGGCCGAATCGCCCATCGTGTGCGCCGGTCCGAAGTGCAGCAAATCGATCTGACCGCCGTTGAGATGGAAACTCATCGTGCTGCCATACGTCAGAACCGGCAAGGCCGCGTGCTCGTAACGAGGCTGATCGACGGTTCGGCTGACGAGGTTGATGACGTTATCCTGCATCAGCATGCGGCGCGAGTTGTCGTGCGCGGCGATCTTTGCGCCGTTCGGGCCAAAAACCTTGTTGCCATCGGCGTGATCGAAGTGCCAGTGTGTGTTGACGACGAAATCGACCGTTCCGCCTCCGAGGCGCTCGATCGTTTCTGCGACCATGGGTGCCATCTCGGGAAACTGAGCATCGACGACGAACACGCCGTCATCACCAATCGATGCGAGGATGTTTCCGCCGACACCGAACAACACATACAGACCGTCGCCGAGTTGCTGCGTCTCGATTTTAGCGTCGGTGAAATCCTGCGCGCTGACGTTGCCACTGAGTAACGCGACGCAAATCGCCGACAGGAACGCATGCCGCTTCATGCCTGCTCTCCCCTATTCGAGTCCACACGCACGCGCCTGTTCGCGCGCCATCACGGACCAGTCGCGATCGCCATCGCCGTGCGCAATCGCTCCGAGCAGGCGGTCACGATAGACGTTGCAGCTGGGCAGCGGCACGTTGGCTGCCTGTCCCGCTGCCAGTGCGAGGTTGGCATCCTTCAGCCCAAGCCACACCGTGAATCCGACCTGATCGTAGTTCTCAGTGGAAATGATTCCGCCGTAAGCCTTATAGGACGGCGCTGCGAACAGACCCTCAGTCAGCACTGCATTGAACACGACCGGATCGACGCCGAATTTGCGCGTCAGCGCGAAGCCTTCCGCCATGGCCTCGATAGCGCAACCAAGCACCATGTTGTTTGCCAGTTTGACGGCGGCGGCACCTGCCGGATTCGTTCCGGCATTGAACGCACGTCTGCCGATCGCATCGAATAACGGCTGCAGCTGCTCGATCGTATCCTGCGGGCCGGCCGGCACGAGTCCGAGCTGACCGGCCACGACGGCATCGGGACGCCCGAGTACGGGACAGGCGACGAGAATCTGACCGGCCTCCCTGTGAGTGCCTTCGACTTCAGTCAGCGCAGCGACACTGTGCGTTCCCATCGGGACATGAATCGCGCCCTTTGGCAGGCTCTCGAGTAACCCGCCTTCGAGCACCTGATGCAGTGCAGCATCGTCCGTCAGCATCGTAAATACGACTTCCTGTCCGGAACAAGCTTCAGCGATGCTGTCAGCGACGCGGGCGCCGGCCTTCTCGAGCCCTTCCGCCTTCGAACGCGTTCGATTGTAAACAACGAGCTCGTGTCCCCCGTCGAGAATGCGCTGCGCGATGGCCTGACCCATGCGGCCGAGGCCAATAAATCCCACTTTCACTTTGGTTATCTCCTTGCGTGTAAATCATGCCCCGACGAGCTGTCCCCTGACCCAGTCGAGCTCCATCTCGACATAGTCGACGATATCGCCCGTCTTCAGATGTTCCGGCAGCACGTCCCACGTGTAGGTTTCGATCTCGAGGTGTGGTGACAGCTTGTGTGCCTTGTGGAACCGCAACGCATCTTCAATGGCAAATCGAGTCGTTCGAAAATCACCGAGATCTTCGAGGAATACCGGCACATGAAAATGTATGCGCCACTCGCGCTGCCCGCCGGGATCGCGCTCGTACGCTTCGAACGCGTCCTCGAGGTTCAGGAAACGGGAGATTCGATCGCCACGCCGCTCGACCGTCTGAGTAAGATACACGGTATCGGCGAAACGGCGCAGTGCCTCGATCTGCTCCGGACCGACCTGCGGGACCTGCACGGCGGCGGCTTCCTGGAGTTTGAAAACCGGAACCCCGGCATCGGCCAGTGCCTGCAGCGACTGCCCGATGTCTTCGAACTCCACCGCCTGATGACAGATGTCATAGACCATGCCCAGGTGATCCCGAAGTGCATCTTCTGCGGCCGCACTGGACAGTCCGGTCGCCTGCGACAGAGCGAGGACCGATTTTTTCGCGTACAGATGGTCCCCGAAGTATTTGAGCGCTTCCTCCGTCGTTTCGAGAAAGCAATACGGCTCCGGCTCGAGGGCGAGTCGCACTTTACGCCCGCTCTCCTTCCTGAGTTTGACGAGGTGTGCCACGACCCGGATGACCTGCCGCGTAAATTCGTCGACAACGTCGGGTCCGGTTACATTCGGTTTGAACCCCAGCGGCGGGCTTTGAATGGTCGGGTCGATGTCGGGCGTGCAAACTTCGGCGAGTATGTCCGCAACCTGCATCGTATAGACTGCCCGTTCATCGCTGCGCCAATCCGGCTCATAAACGC
>JASFSB010000245.1:0-4443 GCA_050114615.1 Gammaproteobacteria bacterium | reverse complement strand
CGTCATCCGCCGGCAGGAATTCCGGACGACGATATCGTGGCGTCGCTCGAAGGCGAAGGCCGTGCGCTTCTCGAAGACGCCGGCCTGCAGCGCTACGAAGTTTCCGCCTATGCAAGGGTCGGACATCGCTGCACGCACAATCTGAACTACTGGCGCTTCGCCGATTACATCGGCATTGGCGCCGGCGCACACAGCAAGCGCAGCCTGCAGGCCGGTGCTGGTCACCTGCGCTGCGGAAAACAGAGAAATCCTCAGCGCTACATGACGACCGCCGGCACGGCCGAGGCCATCGAGCACCGCGAGAACGTCGAAGAACCGCGCGCGATTGCACTGGAGTATCTGATGAATGCGCTGCGGCTCGTCGAAGGCACGTCGATCGGGCACTTCGAGCGTACGGCCGGCATCGATGCTGCGGTCATTGCTGCCGCGTGCCAACAGGCGCGTCACGACGGCCTGTTGAGCGTCGATGCAGACCGCCTGTGCGCGAGCGAACAGGGGTTCAGCCGACTCAACAGCATCCTGCGCATGGTTTGACGCGTTCGTCGGCGTCCGGCGAGCGCACACTGTTGACCGGTGCCGAAACCCGCCGCATGATCGGCGAGGTTGCTCAGCAACAACCGAACTGACGCAGGGATCGTGCACCCCAACGATGTATACGTGGCTACTCATTGGCGCGCTGACGGCGACTCAGGGTCAGGCAGTTCTCGTCAGCCTGGCGAATCAGCAACCCGCAGTCGCGGCGCAACTCAGCTGGCAGAACGAGCAGATTCCGCTCATCCGGCACGAGGGAAACTGGGTCGCCCTCATCGGGATAGACCTCGACGTCGCCGCCGGGGAATACGAATTGCCAGTCCGTTTTACGCTCGATGATGGCACAGTCATCGAGCGCACCGAGGCGCTCTCCGTCGAGCCCGGTCGGTACCCCGAAACGCATCTCGAAGTCGAGCAGCGTTATGTCGATCTCAATGCTGAAGATCAGCAACGCGCCGCGCGCGAAAGTCGCCGAATAGCCGCTGTGTATGCGTCACGCTCGACAGCAACCGACTGGCTGCGACCGTTTGCCGCTCCGCTTCCCGGTGTCGGCGGCGGGCGCAATTTCGGTCATCGACGTTTCTTCAACGGGCAGCCGCGAAACCCGCACAGTGGCGCCGATCTGCGCGCGAGTGACGGGACGCCCGTTTACGCCGCCAACGGCGGTCGCGTCGTGCTGGCCGACAATCTGTTTTTCAGCGGTAACGCCGTATTCATCGATCATGGTGCCGGCGTCATCAGCGTGTATCTGCATCTGTCCGAAATCGGCGTCACGGTCGGCGAGCGGATCGAACAGGGGGAACAACTGGGCCTGGCCGGGGCAACGGGGCGAGTCACCGGAGCACATCTGCATTGGGGTATTCGCGTATTGGACGCCCGTGTCGATCCGTTTACACTGCCCGGTATCGCTGAACGTCAGGGAAGCGGGTTATGAGTGCGATCGGCCGCAACGAACCGTGTCACTGCGGCAGTGGCAGAAAATACAAGCACTGCTGTCTCAATGGTGGAAGCAGGTCATCGATTACCAGTCGACTGCTGCTCGGCGCGGTGGCGCTCGTGCTGATCGGCGGCGCACTGATATTGATTACCAACCTCGACAACCTGACGCATTCCGAAGGCGGACCCACACGCGTATGGTCCGAAGCCCACGGTCACTGGCATTGAGATTCAGACCGGTATTTTTTCTGCTGATTGCTGCGGCAGCCGCACCTGTGCCGGGATTCGCACAGGCGTTCACCGGCACGGATTACTCCGGCGCTGAGCTCTTTGCCCGGTACTGCGCTGCCTGTCACGGGGACAGCGGGATGGGCGACGGTCCGGTAGCCGCGAGTCTCGTCAAAGTCGTGCCGGACCTCACGCGGCTGAGCGAAAGAGCGGGCGGTGAATTTCCTGTCGTCCGCGTGGCGGAGACGATCGACGGCCGCTCCCCGGTCGTTGCTCATGGTACCCGCCGCATGCCGGTCTGGGGGCTGGAGTTCTGGATCGAGGAGGGCGGCGATATCGAGGCTGAGGCGCAGGCGCGCCGGATGATCGCGCGGCTGATCGACTACCTCGAGTCTATCCAGACTCGCTGAGCCGGCCTCTATCCTGGTATCGGAGTTTCTGCTACGATACGCCCGCTGAGTGGGCTTGCAGACGGTTATGGTGGTGATTCTTCATAGGAATCATGCGATTAGACCTGTAAGATGACCTGTTAGCTTAAGAGTGAAGCCCCGTACGGGGCTTTTTTTGGCTCGCTGCGTATGCAGCGCAGCGCAAAGCGAGGGCGGGCACGCCTTAACAAAAATGGGCCATCGGCCCATTTTTTGTTTCGTGGGTGCCGTTTTTCAGTTTGGACGAGAAGTTTGAGCGGACCGACCGACAAAGCAGATTTATTGAGCCTTCTGGAAGGCCCGATTCTGGCGCTGGGCTATGAGCTCGTCGATCTCGACCTGCGTACTGGCGCGAACGGGCTGTTGCGCGTGTTTATCGATTCCGATGCAGGCGTGACGCTCGATGACTGCGAGACGGTGAGCCGCCAGATTGGCGCGCTGCTGGATGTCGAGGATCCGATCCCGGGGCGTTATGTGCTGGAGGTCTCCTCGCCGGGTATCGATCGGCGCCTGCGAACAAGTGGCCACTTCGCCCGGCACGTCAACGAGGAAGTCAAGATTCAGCTGTCGCGCCCGCAGGGCGGTCGACGACGGTTCCGCGGCAGGCTGGCTGATGTGGACGAACAGGCGGTGTCCGTCGAGGTTGACGGCACGCAATGGCGATTGCCGATAGCCGATATCGCAACCGCCACCTTAGTGGCTCGAGGGTGAGCCGGATGCGGGTAAAGACTCCATGAGCAAAGAGATTCTGATGGTTGTGGACGCTGTCTCCAACGAGAAAGGCGTCGAAAAGGAAATCATCTTCGAAGCGATCGAAGCGGCGCTCGCGAGCGCGACGCGTCGGCGCCACGGTGAAGACATCGACGTGCGAGTCGCCATCGATCGCAACACGGGCGAATATGAGACTTTTCGCCGCTGGCTTGTCTTCGAAGACGACTCCAGCGAGCTCGAAGAGCCGGCGCGCGAGTTGCGCATGCAGGATGCCGTGGACGTGGATCCGAACGCTGAGCCGGGAGGCTTCGTTGAGGAACCCATGGAGTCGGTGGAGTTCGGTCGCATTGCTGCGCAGACGGCCAAGCAGGTCATCGTGCAAAAAGTCCGCGAAGCCGAGCGTGAGCAGATCGTCGAAGAGTTCAAGGATCGGGTGGGCGAGCTGTTGAGCGGCATCGTCAAGCGCGTCGATAGAAACGGCGCGTATATCGATCTCGGCGGCAATGCCGAAGGCTTCATTCCACGCGAGGACCTGATCCCGCGAGAGCCGATCAAGCCGCAGGATCGTATCAAGAGCCTGCTGCGCGAAGTGCGGACCGAGCTGCGCGGGCCGCAGTTGTTCCTGACGCGTACTTCGCCCCGGTTTCTGATCGAGCTGTTCAGCATCGAGGTTCCGGAAGTCGGTCAGGGGCTGATCGAGATTCTCGGGGCTGCCAGAGATCCGGGACTGCGCGCGAAGATCGCCGTACGCAGCAACGATTCACGCATCGATCCTGTCGGCGCGTGCGTCGGCATGCGGGGCTCACGCGTGCAGGCCGTCTCGAATGAGCTCGCGGGAGAGCGAGTCGACATCATTCTGTATGACGAGAATCCTGCACAGTTCGTCATCAATGCCATGTCCCCGGCAGATGTTCAGTCGATCGTGGTCGACGAGGAAGCCCATAGCATGGATATAGCCGTCGACGAGGAGAAACTCTCGCAGGCAATCGGTCGTGGTGGACAGAACATTCGCCTCGCGAGCGAGCTCACCGGCTGGGAGCTCAATGTGATGACCGAGTCTGATGCGGAGGAGAAGAGCGAGCAGGAGGCGCGTGCGCTCGTCGAGTCGTTCATGAAGGACCTGGATGTGGATGAAGATGTCGCCAGCATTCTCGTGCAGGAAGGCTTCTCATCGCTGGAAGAAGTGGCCTACGTCCCCGGCAGCGAATTGCTTGAGATAGCGGAGTTCAACGAAGACATCGTGAATGAGCTGCGAGCTCGCGCGCGCGACGTGCTGATCACGCAGGCGATCGCTACAGAAGAGGTGCTGGATCAGAGCGAGCCGGCGCAGGATCTGCTCGAACTCGAGGGCATGTCGGAAGCCCTGGCCTATGTGCTCGCAAGTAAAGGCATCGTGACACGGGAGGATCTTGCCGAACAGGCCGTCGATGATCTGGAAGACATCGAGGAACTCGACGACGATGCGGCTGCGAAGCTGATCATGGCTGCGCGCGCGCATTGGTTCGAAGAAGAACAGCAGGCCTGACTGCTAAGGAACGCACAATGGCGGAAGTAACAGTTGCAGAATTTGCGAAGGTACTGAAGGTACCGGTGGACCGCCTTGTCGAGC